>JAQIBN010000100.1 GCA_027859095.1 Spirochaetia bacterium
CCTCAGGAGTTACAAGTAATTCGGATTTATAAGATTTTATAAAATTCCCATTATTATCAAAAATATTAAGCTCTTTTTTTCTTCCATCAACTACAAGGACTTTATTATTAAAAAAAACAATTCCCGTTGGTTGTTTTAGTCCTTCAATAAAATTAGTTTTGTTACCAAAAGAAAATATAAAATTCCCATCATAATCAAACTTTGAAACTCGTTTATTACCACTCTCAGTAACATAAAGATAGTTATCCCTGTCATCTGCAATAAATTGAGGTCCCAAAAGCTCACCGGGACCAATTCCAGTATTTCCAAAACGAAAGAGATTGGTTCCATCTTTTGAACTTCTAATCATTCTGTCACTGGAATACTCAGAAATAAATAGATAATCTCCGGTTTCCACAATATCAAAGGGATGATTAATACCAGAAAGCCCACCCCTAAGTGTTTGCCTTACCACACCATTTACAGAAAATTTCTGGATTTCGTTAGTTGCAAAAGAAGAAAGATAAAAACCACCATCAAAAGTAGCATATCCTGAGCTGGGCCGGTTAAAAATTGAAAAATTATCAGTAACACCTGGGATTTCATGGAAAAAGACATAACGGGGAGTTTCTTTTAAATCAGGACCCATAGATCGCAAATACTTTAAATTATCTACTTTAACCCGAAGGTCAACACTTCCCCCTCCATTATCTAAAATATCAGTCCAGTAATCTATTGCTGCATCTGTAAATCCTGCCCGGAAATAGGCATTACCCAGCCATAATTTAGTCTGTTCCGAATTGGGTTTTAGAGAAAGTGATTTTTCTAAAGCAAGTATAGACTCATTATATTCACCCCTGTGATATGAGATTATACCCCATTGAAACTCATGATTAGCATCAACTTCATCCAGATCAATTTGTGCATACAGATCAAAACTAATAAAAAATATAAATATTAATATAAATCCGGTAATTATAGTTTTCACAATTTTAAGTATACTCCATTTGTTTTTTGATATCTACTTAATTTCACCTAAAACTGTTTTTATATGGGATGCAATAATCTTATTACTACCAGCTAAAGACAATGCTTTCCGAAGAAAAAGTAGAGCTTCATTATTTTTCCCTGCTTTAAAATAAGCCCATCCCAGAGAATCAAGGTATGCTGGATACTCATTTTTAAGTTTGACAGCTTTTTTACAAAATACAATTGATTCTTCAGAATCAAGGTCTTCATTGGCTAAAATATATCCCATTGAGTTTAAAATATTAGGATTATCAGGTTCGAGTTCAGAGGCTTTTCCTAAATATTCCAAACTTTTATCAATTAAACGTTGAGAATAGCTAATATAACTGAGGTTCCCATAAATCTGAGCTGATTCAAATCCAGCATCTATAAGCTCCTTAAGTTCAAATTCAGCAAGTTTATAACGCCCGGTTATAGAATATATATAACTGAGAATAAGTCTACACTGATATACCATCAGAATATCTGTATGATTTGTTACAACCTGTTCAAGGTAAAGTAGAGCCTTATCATATTTTTTCAGATTGGTATAACAAATTCCAAAATAGTAGGAAAGATCCAAAAAATCTGAAGGATCTTTGTCAATGCGTAAAAATTCCTCCAGAGCACTGGAATAGTTTTTTAAATTTAGAAATCGCAATCCAATTTTTAGATAATCAGACATTTATCTTCCTATTAAATATCAATCTGTTTGATCTCAGGGTATATAATTCGTGCCTTGCCAGCTGGTTCACAAATAAAATACTCTGCCTGAAAGCCGAAAATACGGTCATATTCTTCAAGTCTTATATCATATTTTGCAAATGCATCTTCTCTCATTAATGATACCGTACATCCACAAAAACCTGGCCCTGCCATACGGGAACCAGCACATCCATCAATTTCAGCTGCTCTTTTTACCAGCCAGTCAAGTTCAGGACAGGAGACCTCAAAGTTATCTCTGAGACTCTCGTGAGACCGGTTCAGAAGCCTGCCGAATGAAAGATAATCCCGTTGCTCCAAATGTTTTTTCCCATCCAACACACGTTGATTTTCATCAATAACATGAAGACAAAGCCTTCTTGAAGCCTCGGAAAGTTTACCCATACCCTGGTCAAGATCTGATTGATCAAAATCCCTAAGACTGGAACCATTATTTTTCACATTAAGAATACCTACACATTTTTGACATTCAGCCTGGCGTTCCCCTATTTCTTCCTCACTATCTACAACAGGAACATTACTATTTGTTATTACAAGCTTATATTCTCTAAGATCAAAAGGGATATTAGCATATTCCAAAGTTCTGATATCCAAAAAAACCGAACTGTTTTCTTCTGCATAATAAGAACAAAATTGGTCGGTAAGTCTTTCAGAATTTCCAATAAAAGCACTTTCAGAAAGATAGGCGGCCTGAACAAGTTGAATATCTGTTATTTCAAAATCAAAAAGAGTCCTGAGAGACAGTGCTGAAGCTATTCCAATAGCTGCAGAAGCACCCAATCCAACACCTTGAGGAATATCTCCAAGAATTGTTATATCCAAACCCTTAAAATTATACCCTAATTGAATAAATTCGTACAAAACACCCTTTATGTAATTTGCCCAACGATCTTCTCTTTTATATTTCAAATTTGCTATGGTTGTTTTTTTTCTTTCACCTAAATCTGATGCAAAAAATCTTAGGGAGTTATCATCTCTTTTTGACATAGCCACTTTTACAGTATTATTAATTGCAACCTGAATGACATAACCATCACTGAAGTCTGTATGCTCTCCAAGCAAATTTATAACTCCAGGAGCTTCGGCTATTACTTCCGGCTCCACACCATACTCAAATTTATGTAAATTTTTCATCTCTTCCATGGAAATACCTTTCAAATTATTACTACCAATTCCATAATATTAGAAAATCTATTGAAAATCAACAAATTCTTTTTCATTCCCTAGTTCAATTAATATTAAATATTATACTATATTAACATGATTCAAAATAAAATTGCACTTATTATTTTATCTTCTTTACTTTATGCCATGGCATTACCCAATGAATTCCTCCACTATGGTAGCCTGACAATTGGGTTTATAGCACTTATACCTCTTTTTTATTCTTTGTTTTATTCAAAAAGTTTCAAAGAAACAATAATTTTGGGAGCGCTTTTTGGGTTTCTCTCCTCAATCTTTATTTATTTTTGGCTTCTATTCTTTGAAGATTTTTCATTCTGGACTCTTTCCGGGGTTGCTTCTGCTCATATGCTATATTTCATTATTCTTTCCCCAATCGTTGTATCTGTCCGTAAATCCGGGGCATACAGACCTTTTCTTGCAGCAGGGATATGGATAGGATATGAATATTTGAAATCTATAGGTTATTTAGGATTTCCATGGGGGTTAATGGCTCATACAGCAAAAATTGCACCCTTCGTACAAATTGCAGAGATTACAGGACAATGGGGTATCTCCTTTCTAATTGTTTTAATTAATACAATGCTCCTTGAGACTATTATAACACGGGGAAAAGGTATTATTTCCGGTTGGATATTTACAATAATCATTTTAACAGGAAGTTTTGTATATGGAACTTATAAAATAAACTCAGAAATTCCTTTTGAAAAATCAATTACAGTTTTAATGGTACAACAGGATGCAGACTCCTGGATATCAGGAAAAGAGATTGAAAGTATTAAGAAAGGCCAGGATTTAACCAGAGGAGAACTTTTAAAAAGTAATATTATTCCAGATCTGGTAATTTGGAGTGAAAATGCTTTCCGCTATCCTTACTCTGAAAATAGTGCCAAATATAAACGAGAGCCTGAGGGTGATCCTTTTTCATACTTTCTAAAAGATATAGACACACCAATTCTGGTAGGAAGTCCATACATACTCAATAGAAGCACCATGGAAGTTCTTAATGCTGTACTGCTTATATCTCCTGAAGGGGAAATAATGGAATATTACGGGAAAAGTCATCCCGTACCTTTTGCAGAAAATATTCCTTTTTGGAATATAAAAATTGTGAGTTCATTCTTTAAAAACATTATAGGAATAAATAATCAGGGCTGGGTATTGGGAGAACCAAATATTATTTTCAAATTACCAATTAACGATGGAAAATATGTAAATTTTGGAGCACCTATTTGCTTTGAGGACTCATTCCCATACATAACTAGGGGTCTTATCAAAAATGGTGCTGATATTTTGATCAATCTTTCTAATGATTCATGGTCAAAAACTGTATCCGGAGAAACTCAGCATCTAGCTGCCGCAAGACTAAGGACAATTGAAACAAGACGAACTCTTATAAGATCAACTAATGCCGGTGTTAGTACTATTATTGACCCCTGGGGCAAAATGAACCATACACTCCCCCTCTATCAACCTGATACTGTTACAACAACTATACCAATCTATATAGCGGATAATTTAACTGTATATACAATTCTGGGAGACTGGTTCCCAATTATGATGATTTTGATAATAGGATTATACATGTTACATGAAATTTATATAAAAAAACGTAGGGGCATATTGTAATACACTCCTACGTTTATTAAACCAATCAGAGATTATTATTTTGCAGCTTTTACACCGTATTTCTTGTTAAATCTCTCAATTCGTCCTGCTGTATCTACAAGTTTCTGTTTTCCTGTATAAAAAGGGTGACAGGTTGAACATATTTCAACTTCAATGTTTTTTGATGTTGATTTTGTTTGGATCTCATTACCACAGGCACATTTAATGCTTGTCATCTCATATTTAGGATGTATTCCAGCTTTCATTTTTTCCTCCTTAGGATGCATAGGCGAGCAGCCAACTTGTTGGCGGCCAGCCGTTTTAACTAAGTACAGGTCTTCGATGCATTTTTATCGCCTGTATTAGCGTCCTAACTACCTATTTATATATTGTAAATATATCACTTTGTGTTCATTGATGCCAGGAACGACTCATTATTCTTACTTTTGCGCATTCTGTCAATCATTAGTTCGATAATTTCCATATCATCCATGGGATTAATTACTTTTCTCAATACCCACATCTTATTCAATTCATCTTCAGTAAGTAGCAGTTCCTCTTTTCTTGTACCGGATTTTTTTATATTCATTGCCGGATAGAGTCTTCTGTCTGCCATTTTACGGTCCAGGTTTATTTCCATATTGCCTGTTCCTTTGAACTCCTCAAAGATAACTTCATCCATTCTGGATCCGGTTTCAATTAAAGCAGTGGCTACAATCGTAAGACTTCCACCATCCTCAATATTTCTTGCAGCACCAAAAAACCTTTTTGGTTTATGGAGTGCATTTGAATCGACACCACCTGAAAGAATTTTTCCTGAAGTAGGTACAGTCTGATTATAAGCTCTGGCTAATCTTGTAATAGAATCCAGAAGTATAACTACATCTCTTTTATGCTCTACAAGGCGCTTTGCCTTTTCAATAACCATTTCAGCTACCTGGACATGACGTGTTGCCTGTTCGTCAAAAGTAGAAGCAATAACTTCCCCATTAACACTACGCCTCATATCAGTCACTTCTTCAGGTCGTTCATCAATAAGTAATACTATTAGGAAAACTTCCGGATGATTAGTTGTAATTGCATTTGCAATTTTTTGAAGTAGAATAGTCTTACCTGTTCTTGGAGGGCTTACTATTAAACCTCTCTGCCCTTTACCAATAGGACAGAAAAGATTAATTAACCTTGTGGATACAGTACTATCTGAAGTTTCAAGATCAAGTCTTTCTTCAGGATATAAAGGAATTAAACTCTCAAAAGAAACTCTTGATTGGGCAACTAAAGGTTCGTCATCATTTACTTTTTCAACTCGAAGCATAGCAAAGAAACGCTCACCCTCTTTAGGAGGACGAATCTGACCATAAACAGTATCTCCCGTTCGTAGAATAAATAAACGTATTTGTGATGGAGACATATATATATCATCTGAACCTGGAAGATAACTATTCTGAGGAGATCTAAGGAAACCATATCCATCAGGTAGAATTTCTAATGATCCATAGGCATAAATGATACCACCTTCCTGAGTATGTGCTTTTAGAATTGCAAAAATAACTTCCTGCTTCTTCATGGTCTTTAGAGTATCCAGGCTAATACCAAGTTTCTCACCAAGATCTCTTAAATCAAGTACAGTCAGCCTGGAAAGATCATTGATACTCAATTTTTCTTTATTTGTGTTGTCAACAGGCTTTTGTCTGTTTCGGTGACCTGGTCTGGGCCTCGGTTTTCTCTTAGGAACTACTTTTTTGGGGCTATCAGACTCAGATACTTCACTACTTCCTTTTAGAGCCGGACTATCATCATTAACCTTTGGGTCAGGAGAAACTTCACTATTATCATTACTTGAAATTGTTTCTCTAATGAGTTCTACCCTAATTTTTTTCTTCTTTGGACGTGTAACTACTTCAACATCTGAGGCATCAGCTTCAATTTCCGCCATTGCTTCCTCGCTTTTAATTTCATCTTTTATAGGTTTGTTATATTTGTTTTCTTAATATGAATCATTATTTATGTGACTTATAAGATCAGCATCTAAAAAACTAAAACGATACATTGTGTTATGGATTTTATATTTGATCTTGGGGTCATTTATACGAACTTCCTTAACTATATTGCCACTTACCATAACTGTCAAGCCTTTCAGACCCTCCCAAAGCAGATTCTGCCAATAACATAGCTGCAATTGCAGTTTTTCTTCTTATCAAATCTCTGTTACCAGTAAATTTAAAGCTTTTTGTATAAACCATAGAGTTTCTACTTTTAACTGCAATCCAAATCTTTCCAGTATCCTCATTTACATCATGAGAACCACCTGCATATCCAGAAACAGACAGTGAAATATCCGAATCTGAAAGCAACATAACCCGGGAAGCCATTTCTTCAACAACTTCTCTAGAAACAGCTCCGTAGTTTATTAAAAGATCTTTTGCTAAACCTAAAATTTTCTGTTTAGCATTATTTGTATAAGTGACAAGAGAGCCCCATAAAATATGAGAACTTCCAGGTATATCCGTTATGAGTTTGCCAATAAGCCCACCTGTAATTGATTCAGCAATACTAATTTTCACCTCTGCTTCCATTAGGGAACTTACAAGTATTTCTCCAGCTGTCCTGTCACCCAATACAATAAGTTCATTTCCAAAAATATTCTGTAAATAAGTAAAAAATTGTTGCCGCCCTTTCAGATCTCCTCCCTGAAGATAGAGACTGATCCTATATGGCTGAACTCTTGTCCCCCAGGATATTTCCTCACTTTTATAATCCTTACAAGCATTTTCAAGACTGGATTCACATATTAGAAAACAAGAAATATTTAGTATTTCAGGTTCAGAAAGGTTAAATTTTTTAATTATTGAAGGAGCAACAGAACGCTCAAGCATATCCTGCATTTCTAGAGGGGGTCCAGGAAGACAATAAACAAGAGTAGTACCAATATATCCTGAAAATCCAGGAGCCGTTCCACAAAAATTATCAATTACAGTAAATCCTGCAGGGATATAAGCCTGTTTTTTTCTGGAGTCATTTATGTTTCCAGGAAACAGATTATAAAGATCTGTCCATATATCATTATTTAAAATTAAATCAACTCCGGCCGAATTTGCAATAACATCCCTGGTTATATCATCAGAAGTAGGACCTAACCCTCCTGTAATTATAAGAAGATCAATTTTATCTTTGCGGGTTTCAATAAAAAAAGAGATATTCTCATTATCAGGAATAAGAACAATACTATCAACACTGAATCCCAGACCTGACAATAGAGAACTCGCATATTTACCATGTTTATCCTGGATTTTCCCGGAACTCAGTTCAGAACCAATGGCAATCACTGAGGCAGTATTTTTACTAGACACCACCAACCGTCTTTTTAAGTTTGTCAACTTTGGCTGAAAAAATATCTACTGTTTTGGGATCCCGGATCATTTCACATTTACCTTTAAAAACAACGCCATCTGCAATTCTGAGTCTCGCTGTTCGTATATTACCATAAACTTTTCCGGATTTTAAAATTTCAAGTTTCTCTGTTGCAATGATATTTCCATTGACTACACCTGCAACAACTATAGAACCAACCTGTATATTGGCATTTATTACCGCAGTTTCCTCAATATACAGAGAACCGGTAGAAATTATTTCACCTTCCAGATTTCCATTTATCTGAAGAGATTCTGTAAAGCGCATTATACCTGCAAAAACAGTCTCATGGCCAAGAGTAGTAGCCATTCGTTGAGAATTGTTCCTAATATTTTTCTTTGACATATATTTCGTTTCCCAAAATTACTTCTTTTTTTTGATACATGATCAATTAAACTGTACTAAAAGAACCTTATCACCCGGATATATCCTACACTAGGGATTGACAAATCAACTTCTCACTTTGAAGTCATTACAAAAACACCATCCCAGTCTTCTGGAGGAGGATTATCAATATAGTGCTTACACCTGGCATAATAAACTTGCGAAGGTCCGTCTTCAGAATCTATTTTAAGAGCATCTGCGAATAACTGTCTTGCTCCATTAAAATCTGAAAGTTTATATTTTTTCCTTCCCTGGGCAAATATTTCAAGTACTTTCTTTTTATCTTCACTTAGCATGACTATTCTCCATCAGAATCCTCAGGTTTCACAAAATGTTTATGAATTCTTTGATCCAGTTCCTTTAAAAAATTACCATTTCGATTAGACTCAATCTCATTATCAGTTAACCTTGAAATTTCTTCCTTAAACTCATCCAGAGATATAATAGCTTTTTCTGCCTCTGTAGATACAAAACTACAAAAATCAGCAGTTGAATCATCCATGGCCACATCTGGTGTAGACCTTGATATAATTTGTTCAAGAGGCTCTCTAAGTTGATTCAGAAAAGATAAAACTGATTCGCTATAAGATTCAATCTGATCAAATCTACGTTCTTTCACAAGATTTTGTCGATAAATTTCTCTATTCTTTAAAACAGCTCTAATTCTGGCTATTACTTCAGAAAAATTAAATGGTTTGGTTATGTAATCATCCACACCCAGCTCAAACCCTTCAATTTTATCTCTGACATCATCCATTGCAGAAAACATAATAATCGATATATCCCTATACTCTGAATATTCAGGATCCTGCTTCAGAAGCCGTGTAACCTGCCAACCAGAGAGCTTGGGCATAACATTATCAAGAAGTATTAAATCCGGCTTAAATGTCGTAACCATTTCAAGGGCAATAATTCCATTTTCTGCTCTAGCTACTTCGAAACCAAGTTTACCTAGCATAACATCAAAAAAATCAAGATTACGAGGTTCATCATCAACAATAAGTATTTTTGCTTTTTCTTCCATCAATCTATAATCCTATACTTAAGAGCTCTTGTCAATTCTAAAATAAGTCTACAACTATTTATTGAGTTGTAAACGTATATATATTAATTTAAGTAAGCCCAATAGGATAAAAACAGCAGCTATAAAAATTGAAGCATAGGCAAACCAATCACCAAAAGCTGTGTAGATTGTTGATCTTTCTGTATAAACCGGAACATCACCTACTAAAAAGTCAGCAGTAAAGGGTTCCAGAATAGAAATGATTCTACCATCAGGATCAATAATTCCAGTCATACCAGAATTAGCAGATCTAATAAGACTTCTACGATTCTCTATAGCTCTGAAAACAGCTATACCCAAATGCTGCATCTGAGACGACAAAGCTCCGGACCAGGAGTCGTTTGTTAAATTTACAATAACTTCAGCACCTTTATTTACGAAATTTCTGGATAAATACCCAAAAGCATCTTCAAAGCAAATTGGAGTTGAAAATTTTACACCTGCAGCATCAAAAACAGTGTACTCATTTCCTTTCTCCCAAAAATGATAGTCATTATCAACCAGTATTTTATAAATTCCAGGTAATGATTCTTTATAGGGGAAGTTTTCTGTAAATGGAACAAGATGAACCTTTCTATAAGTGTCCCTAAGCTCACCACCCTCATAGAGCAATACAGCATTATAATCCACTCTATTATAGGATCCATCGGATAATACTGGAGGAAGCTGTTTATCCTTCAACTGGCCATCATCATTTCCAAATAGATAAGGCACATTTTGCGTAGAGAGAAACTCTTTCAAATCATTAACAAGGGCAAAACGGTCTTTATCCGTTCTATATCTGCTATGCCAGTCTAGTCCAGGAACAAACGCCGTCTCGGACCAGATTACAATATCAGGATTTTGTTTTACAGCTTCCAGACTTAAATCAAGCAGTAACTTAAAATTACGTTCATAGGTTCGGAGTCCACCCTTCCATGAATCAGCATTGTGCTGTATTAAGGCAACACGCCACTGTGGAGACTCTGAATAGTCTGTCATAACTAAAAAACCGAATAATAAATTTAAAATTACCAATCCACCATAGATATAGCTGTCTACACGATGTTTCCTAAAAAATTCAGCAAATTGTGTCCATCCCTTTTTTAGTCCATTCCCAAGAAAAGCAGAAGGTAAAATAACAAGAAAAGATACTCCCCAAACACCTGTAACAGAAGCTACTTGTATAAAAGGTAACACAGTAGACATACTGTAACCAATTATCCCATAGGAATAACCTAAAAAACCCTTTGTACGTAGATATTCATACCCAATCCAGCACAAAGCCTGAATCAAATAACCATATTTAGGAAAAAGTTTATCTACAAGTTTTAAAACAGGAAAAAGAAAAACAAAATAGGTTGCATAAATAGTAGGAACAATTATTATTGCTAAAGGATGAAAAGTAGAAAGCCAGTAATTAAATATACCATAAGTAATAAATCCATAAAATGCACCATATGGTACTATAGCTTTCCAACTACTTGTATGAACAACTATAAATACAGGAATTATTGAAATAAATGCTAAAGGGGCAATCCCCCATTCAGAAATCATACTAGGAAAGGCCAGAGAAAATAATACTGAAGACAAGCTAAGCAACAGTAGTTCCACTGTTGCCTTTCTTAGAAATATTCTAATATTATCTTTTTTTATATTAGTGCCAGAGAATAAAAACATTACCTAACTTCTAAGATCCCAGGCAATTTTTTTTAACTTCTTTCCGGGTCTGAATACAGCAACTCCATGAGTCTCAACAGGTATAATTTCACCTGTTCTGGGATTACGCGCTTTTTCACGACCCTTACGGGTTCGAATTTCAAAAGTACCAAATCCCCGAAGTTCAATAACCTGATCAGAACTCAAAGCATCTTTTAGATGGTCAAACAGATTATCAATAACTTTATGAATATCTGCACGGTCTACGTCCAGCTCTTCATAGATATTATCAATAATTTCTGCTTTTGTAATTTTGCTGTTTGATCCCATTATTTTACCTGTATATCTATCTAAGCGTTCATGGAATTTAAAACTTTGCGTAGTCTTGATTTTTTTCTAGCTACAGTTTTTTTATGAAATAAACCTTTTCCAACAGAAGTATCAAGTAACTTTACTATATCAGTAAACTCAGAACCAGCTGTTTCCTTATTATTATCTTTAACTGCAGCTAAAAAACGTTTTTTTGCAGTTAGAATTGTGCTTTTTGACATTCTATTCCTAAGTCTTCTCGTTTCACTTTGTCTATACCTTTTTGCGGCTTGATCTGTCTTTATCATGTATCCTCCTGGAACAATTTTCAATTTAGTAACAATTCAGCAAAATATCAAAATTACTGCTGCCTGTCAAGATATGTCTTACCAATTCAGGAATAATATGGGCTGGTCGTTCGCAAGCTCACTGCTCGCCCATGCATCCCTGGGCGTTCCCCCGTCGTAGGAGCGCAATAAATTGCACCCCTACGACGGGGTCAGGCTTTCGGGCCTGGTCGCAACTCCGTTGCTGCTCGGCTATGCATCCTTAGGGGTTCCGTCGGTTGTTTCCATAATTCTCTCAAACTCTAAAATAACAGGCTTATAAGCCATGTATTCATTATAAATACTAAACTTCATTTATCTACAATTGATTGAACATCACTTTTACCTTTATTAGCACCTACTGGACGATTTACTTGTTCTGGAAATTCTGGATTTTCAATACTTCCATAACTCTCTCGCAATGGTTTATCTGACATATAAGTAAACCATTTATCAACTTTGGAAAGCCATTTATCATATTTTTCTTTATCCATTTTCTCTGGAAGCAGAAATTTAAATTCTTTAATGATTTCACTTGAGTTTTCGGTTTGCTGTCCAGGAAATCGTCCGGCCTGACTTTGTTCGAGTGGATTTGGATATAAATGAGGGTATTCTTCTTGAAGCTCTGGGAATATTTCTCCTTTAAATAATTCTGTAATCCCCAAATCTACCGCATCTGAATAATCTACATTTGTAAGAAAAAGATGCTGATTCAAATTTGAATACTCTTCAAAATTATCAATACCTATTTCTACACAAAAGTAATAATCTGGTCCATAATCAAAACCTAATTTAACTCTATTTTGGTAATCAATAATAGTCTGATATCCACTGGAATTAAAAACATACCATGCATTATCAGTTACCAGAAGTAATTTAATATTTTGTGGAATTGTTTTTTCGTTCATAGAGCCATATCGATATAAACTATTTATTTTATTATTTTTTATTATGTTTTCAAAATCCTCAATATTTTCTATCTCAATTGATTTATCATTTGAATATTCAGAAACATAGATATAAGAAACACCCATACCAGAAACAATACTATTAACAAGAAAACAAAGCAAAAAGATAAACTGTACTTTCTTCATATATACTCTTCGTTTTGTAGTATATCCTAAATATTAATAATATCAGTAAATTTATTTCAATTGTTTATACAGATATTATTACTGTCACTCTGCATAATATTGAACAATAGCCTGATATTGCCCGGATTTTTCTTTCTTAAAATAATTCCAATCAGAATTCATGATAATTGCAAAATAATTGTAATCTATTGACGAAAGCTTAAAATTGACAATGCTTCCTGCCTTGATGTCCTTTGACACGGTCCCAGAATTTGTGTATTTCTTAATGTCATATATGAACCAAAGCTTCTGGGTAATCTATATGTTGTATTAAAGGTTCAGAAGCCTGAAGATTGAAGCTTAAGACACTTTTTTGATAATAGATATCATCTAAATCCTTAAATAAATTAGAGACTATACTGATTCTTCGAGTATCAAACTGATCTTCTTTATAGTAATAGCTGTTATTCTCTTCAATTATTCTATCTATTTCTGAAAGGTAATAATTTTCAAATTGAGATATATTAATTTTAGTAGGAAAATTATATTCTGTAGAAAGTCTCGCATATCTATTTCCATAATATTCGTTTCTATCAGGTGGAGAAAAGTACATTATATATTTTTAGTCAATTACGGATAATAAAACTGATAATTGTTTTCTTCAGGTAGATGACTAAATAGATTATCCCGTGAATTAATAAAAATATAATCGGTTGAATACTCTTTGATATAGGTCTCCCCATCTACATAGCTGGCATCCCAGGTACAATCGACTAAGTACCACTTACTAATAATTTTTATTCCGTTCCATGCATGATCCCCCTCCCCGGAAAGCTCTCCTCTATATCCAAAGCCTTTGGAATATCCACTAGTAGTAATAACTTCATACCCGGCTATATTACACAAGGTTCTAAATAATTCAGAATAGGCATATAGTTGTCAGGATCTGAAAAAAACATTATCTTGTGTCGATTCTGTTATTAATCTGACAGAAGCATCCATTTTATTATTTTTGTATTTATTAACACAAGAATCGTTATTTGTATAAATTTCCAAATACTTTGTTGCTATTCTTGCTTGCCCCGGATCAATCAGAGTTTTTTTTTCAACCGCATATTCATAAAGCTTTTCACAATTACCATTATCTATCGCTGCTGCTATTTCTGATTCTATTCTTGATTTCTTTAATTCATTATAATATTCTTGGACAGCGGTAATATCAACTGAATTCTCTAATTTTTCAGTATTATCAAGAATTGGTTCCATATACTTTTCATAATTTACCCACCTTTTTATTTTATATATCTATAATTGAAGGTGGGCAAAAGTAACTATTTTTTATCCTATAATAATGTTTCCTGCTGATACAAATGGTCCTGAGGCGACAAGTTTTTTATTTCTTGGGTCAACTTTCATATTCAATCCCTCTAAAGTACGAGCACCAAGCAGAAGGAGATCTCCTTTTTGAGCAAAAACGACTTCATCAGTTGTAATTTCTTTATCAACCTGAATTACAGCAAATCCTATAGATCGCGTTATTACCGCACCATTTGCCATTCTAAATTGCACATCTTTCTTTTCAGGTTCAATTCCAATTCTCTCCAGGGTTTTCTGACCTATCCAGGTAAGTTCACTGCCAGTATCTACCATTATTTTGGATATTCGGGCAGATCTACTTCTTTCCTGCTGATTAGTAATCAAACATCCCACATTAAATAATCCCATAATAGATATACCTCTATAATTTCAAAAGTTCCTGTCTATAGTATAATCCTTGATTATTGTTTTTTCAATGCTCACTCTTTAAAAGCAAAAACCCCTCACTAATTTAGCTTTTCTCCTGAGTATCAAAATAAGCTTTTGAAATTGACCATTTACCAGATTCCTTCTTTGATAAATATTCTAAAGGAACTGTATAAAATCTTCCATCTGTTGAAACAATGGAAACTTTTTGGGTGATAACATTATTATCAAGAACCTTGAACTGATCTTCTTCAAAGAAAACCCTGCTACCATCTGAGGGGTACTTATGTTTTTCTTCCAGATAAAAATCATATTCATATGATAAGCAGCATAATAAACGACCACAAGGACCAGATATCTTCATAGAATTTAAAGAAAGATTCTGTTCCTTAGCCATTTTAATAGAAACAGGTTTAAGTTTATCTGTAACTCCATTACAACAATAGTTCCTTCCACAGACTGCAAGGCCACCTAGAACCCTGGACTCATCCCTAACACCAATTTGCCTTAACTCTATCCGCATTTTAAAAATAGACACAAGATTTTTAACCAGATCTCTAAAATCCACTCTGGATTCAGCTGTAAAGAAAAAAAGTATTTTTGACTCCTCCAACAGATAGTGTGATGATATTAGCTTCATATCCAGATTATGTTCAATTATTTTTAACTTACAGAGTTTTAAAGCCTCTTTTTCCCTTACAAGATTATTCTCATACCTTGAAATATCTTTCTCATCTGCAATTCGAATTATATCTTCAATTTTATCTTTTTCAGATTTACAAATACACTTTACTGGTCCCAGAACAATTGCAAGATCCTTACCATATCTTGAATTTATTAGAATAAAATCGCCTCTCTTTACATAACCAGCTGACTCCATTCTGCAGACCTGCGTTTCACTGGAATGTAAAATTTTAACGGTACAGTAATAGGATTCATTATCTCCACAACTTATATCAGAACATAAACCAGTATTAACTGGTTCTTCGATTTGCTGATTATCTATATTATCACTCATTAAAATTCTCCAGAGTTATTTCATGTTGGTTATTTAAGAAGATTAACAATAAGTCCATTAATTTCCTCAATTTTTTCCAGAATATACAGTTTATCTGACTGGTTTTGCAATACTCCTGCAGCCAGCCGTTCAAGATTTTCATCTATCACTCTAATTATTGTATATTTTTTTTGTTTTTTCAATGGATTTAAATTTGCCCCTGCATCTGTTTTAGTTTCCAGAGAATTTTTTACAATATATTTAAGAAATTTTGAAACTGCACCCTTATAATTCTTAACATTATGCAAGGTAGGAATATCTTTCAAGGCATCTCCGGCCTCATGAATACTATCCAGTAAATCTTCAAGATCTAAATTTGAGTAATCAATGTCATCAAAACCAACAGATTCATTCTTGTCTATATTTAGAATAGAAGAAAAACTTAATTTTTCAACTGCACCTTTATTTACTTTCTTTTTCTGTGTACTGGAATTTTTTTTACGAAAAGATTTATCAGCAGCTGAAATTTTTCCCATTAGTTTATAATTTTTGAAGGGTTATAGCGATCAATTTCTTTCCCTTCAATAATATTCGATGATTTAGTCTCAAAAGAAACAGGAGAATCATCAATATTTGAGATCATACACAATCCATTTAGAATTACACCGTCTTCTGAAATAAGACGTGGAGTTGAAATATTGCCAATTAACATTCCTGTGGATAAAATAACAACCTTTCCACTGGAAACAACATCACCTTTTACAACACCACCAATAACAACAGTCTCTGCCGTTATAGTACATTCCGCCCTTCCATTTTTCCCTATTAATACTTTACCATTAGTTTTAATATTACCTATAAAATCACCATCAATACGTAACAAGCCGTTAAGCTCAAGGTCTCCAACAAATTTAGTGCCCTCTCCTACTATAGAATTTATAAATACACCACTCGTGCCAAGATGATCACTCATATTAATTTGTTTCCCATTGAAGTATTAAAGATTATAGTTTAATGAATACCGGAATTTATATCAAGAAATCTCAGAGGATCAACTACCTGAGACCCTATTCGTACTTCAAAATGAAGATGCTGCCCGGTAGACAACCCCGTATTACCCATGGTACCTAATTTTTGCCCCTGGCTGACAGTATCACCTTCTTCAACATAAACCTTATCCATATGAGCATATTTAGTACTATAACCATAAGAATGGCGAACTACAACATAATTACCAAAACCCATAGCATCATACATTCTCTCTACAACTTTTCCATTCGCAGCAGCATTTATTAAAACACCTCTTCTATACGAAGCTATATCAACTCCTTTGTGGAGATACCATTGTCCTGTAAAAGGATGTATTTCAGGGCCAAAATAATTAGTAATTCTACCTATTCCTGAGCCTACAGGCCATACAGTAGGTAAATCTGCAAGGAGATCCCCCTGGGATGCAAAAATATCTGATACTATCTCCAAAGATTTTCCAGAATCAGATAAAAATGTTTTTAAACTTTGGAGATCTGTAATTTCTTTTAATGTACCACCAGCCTGTTCCTCAATATCGTAAAATGAAGCAAGATCACCACCTGCATTATTATCAGATTTATTACTATTTATATCTATTCCTAATACTCCGAAAGTACTGTTTAAGGAGGACTCGAAGTCTCGGGACACTTTTCGCAACTCATTAACTTCGTCACGCATGACCTCAAGACTTGCACTGTTATCCTTCAATGCCTCAGTTTTACTTATTAGAAGCTGGGAGAGTCCGCTGAATTGAGTACTGAAAACGAAAAAAACTAAAACTATTCCTGAGAGAATAAAAGATATAAATACCAGGGAAAAAACTGATATTTTAAAATTAAAGATTTTTTTTTCTGAATGAGGAATAAGCATTACAGTGAATCTCTGTCTGCCCTGATGCATTATTCTACTATAAAATCCTGCAAGAGCTGCAACAAATCTGCTGAAATTTTTCATAAAGAAATTTAAAACTATATTCTCTATTTTTTTATAATTATGAGCCGATGACATTCAATCTCCCCCAAAGAATATATTAGAATATCATTATGATAAAATATTGTCAAATGTAATTGACGACACCCATTCTTCGTGATATTGTTTTTCTGTAATCTGTTTCCTGGAACAGAATATTTTAACAAATCCTTACAGTAATGGAAAACCTTATGAAATTATTTGATACTCATGCACATATTGGCCTGATAACAGAAGATCCTATTGACCAGCTTATAATTACACAAGAAGCTAAACAAGAAGGAATTGCCCATATTTTAAGTATCTGCAACAACCTACAGGATTTCTTTCAGGTTTATCAAAATCTTTCAACAGCAAACCATATATATCATAGCATCGGCGTTTCTCCTTCAGAAGTTATGCACCCCGGAAAGGATTGGGAAATTAAAATTGAAAAAGGTATAAAATTAGACAGAGTTATAGCTATTGGAGAAATTGGTCTTGATTATTATAGAAAATTTGGAAATAAAGATGCGCAAATTGAACTATTCATAAGACAACTGGAATTGGCTCATCAATATGATTTACCTGTGGTTATACACAACAGAGAAGCAGGCAGAGATGTTTTAGAAATTCTCAGAGATAAACTTCCTCCAAAAGGTGGTGTACTTCATTGCTACTCTGAAAATTGGGACTTTGCTCAGGAAGCTATGGATTTAAATCTTTATTTTTCATTTGCAGGGAATGTAACCTACCGAAACGCAAGGAATCTCCATGAAACTGCAAAAAATCTACCTCTGGATAGAATACTTATTGAATCAGAAAGTCCTTTCATGGTGCCTTCTGCATATAGAGGCAAACGAAATAAACCAGCATATTTAACAGCAACTGCTGAATTTATTGCAGAATTACGTGAAGAGGATCCAGAAGAAGTGGGTGCAACCCTTTATGAAAATAGTCTTCGTTTTTTTGGCCTGGAACAATAAAATGATTCATATTTATTAAACTTTAATATGAATAATCAGCATTTCAAATCTATTAATATCGGAAATGTAACAATTAAGGGGAATTTATTTCTTGCACCTCTTGCCGGATTTACAGATAAAGCATTTAGATCGATTTGCATTGACCATGGGGCATCGTTCACCTATAGCGAAATGGTATCTGCAGAAGCTTTAGCCAGAAAAAGTGAGAAAACAAAAAAACTAACAGAAAGGGCAGAAAACGAAAAACTTCTGGGAATCCAAATATTTTTACCTGATGCAGATACTGCAAAGAGAGCTATTCCTGAATTATTAAGAACTAATCCAACAGTTATTGATATTAATTGCGGATGTCCTGTACCAAAGGTTGTGAAAAATGGAGCCGGGTCTGCTTTAATGAGAACACCTGAAGTAGCCAAAGAAATAATAAAAACTATAACCGGAGAAACAGACATTCCTGTAACTGTTAAATTCCGCACAGGCTGGGATTTAGATTCTATAAATTATCTTCACTTTGCAGAATCAGCAATTAAGGGAGGTGCAAGCCTTCTTACAATGCATGGCCGCACCCGGAGTCAGGGCTATAGTGGAGAAGCAGACTGGGAATCAATCAAAAATCTGAAATCTAATTTTGATGTACCTGTAGTTGGTTCTGGAAATATATTTTCTGCCGAAGATGCTGTAAAAATGATGGAAACCACAGGTGTTGATGGAGTACTTTTTGCCAGAGGAGCTATGGGCAATCCTTTTATTTTTGAAAGAACAAAAAACCTACTCCTGGGAAATGAATCCCCACCAATAGACAGTATGGATATTAAAATACAAACAGCATGGGAACATATATCCAAGGCTGTCCACTATAAAGGCGAACAAACAGCATGCAGAGAAATAAAAAAACAGTTGTGCAGCTATACAAAAGGGGAGAAAGGATCAGCTGCCCTGCGTAACAAAATTGTCCGTGCAGAAACACTAAAGGATTATAAAGAAATTTTTGAAGAATACCTATCGTTGTAAAGGCAAGGCATGCCTTGCTTCAACGATACGATCCCTCTACGAAAAATTTTGTTGGCGACGAATCTCATACATCATAATACCTGCAGCTACAGAAACATTCAAAGAGTCAACATGCCCTTTTGCAGGAATTGAAATAAGATTATCACACTTGCTTCTGGTTAACTCACGCAACCCCTTACCTTCCGAACCCATTACAAGAACAACCCTACCGGTAAGATTGGTCTTATCAATACTTGTCCCGCTCATATCGGCCCCATAAATCCAGAACCCAGCTTTTTTGAGATGATCCATAGCCCTGCTTATATTTGTAACAACATTAATATTAACATAATTATCTGCACCAACAGATGTTTTAGAAACAGTTGCATTGTCTTTAGCACTGTTTCTTGAAGGAACAATAACCATATCCGCGTAAAACTGATCAGAACTTCGAATTATGGCACCTAGATTATGAGGATCAGTAACACCATCTAATATTACTACAAATGCATTCTCTGAATTCAAATTATCAAGGTAGGTTTCAAGATCAGTATAGTTTTTTCTTCCAAATTTTCCATCTTTTTGTTCTTTAAGATCAGAACCTGAAGAACTGACAAAGGCTATTCCTCTATGAGTGGTATCTTCAATTATTTTTGATATCTCAACATCAGAGACTTTCAAAGTCTTGTATCCCTGTTTTTTTGCTAAATCAAGAACAATTGTATTTCTTTTGGAAATTTTAGAATAATAGAGAATCCCATCAGTTTTTTTCTTTTTAATAAGCTCTTCTATTCCATGATAACCTGTATAAACTGTACCTTTCAACTTTCTTCTTCTCCACCAAATATTTTAAGTTTATCTATATCACCATTAAAATCTATATCCTGTTCATATTTTTCAATTAGAGTCCCATCTTTAATATACACCCAAATATCAATATTTAAATCGTAATTTGAATCAATTTCCCTTCTGACAATAATCCCTTCAGAATAGAAATAAAAATCATCCATTTCCCCATCATGATTAAAATCCATCATCTCTACTAGTTTATAACCATCTAAATTAGTTCTTATACGATAATCTATAATACCATCTTTATTGGAATCATATTCCTCTATAAAAGTATCTTCCATATTATTAAATCCCAATAACATCTCTGTTACTTTTATATTTTGGTCCACAGAAAAAAGATTTACAGATAGAAAAAACATGATAAGCAATAGAAGATAAATTTTAATATATTTCATTTTTTTACTATCGGAGCAGAAGGTCATAAAAAAAAGCCCTTTGGCATTATAAAATACCAAAGGGACTCTTTTACCTTAATTCTGTCAAGGGTATGGGTTCAGGATTATTATTCTCTTTATCCAGCTCAGAGAGCTCCTTTAACAATGATTTTTCCTTACTGCTTAACTTGGTTGGTATATTCACTCTTATTTTTAGATACATATCACCCCGTCTATTTGCATTATGAAGATAAGGAATACCTTCTCCACGAAGACGTAGAATTTTATCATTCTGGGTTCCTGCAGGAATCTTAAGTCTAGCTTTTTTATCATCAAGTGTTTTCACCATCAAATCAGAACCCAGAGAGGCCTGTGTCATTGATACTGGAATTACACAGTAAACATCTGCTCCATCCCGCTCAAAATGTTTATGGGGAGTGACTGTAATATAAACATACAAATCACCAGTTAACCCACCATTAGGACTAGCGTTCCCCTGACCAGGAATATTTATTCGCTTACCGGATTCAATTCCAGGAGGAATGGTTACCTTTATCTTTTGGCTTTTAGAAACAACACCCGCACCTCTACAAATTTTACAGGGATTTTCAATTACAAATCCATCTCCATTACATGTTGGACATGCTGAAGCTATAGAGAAAAAACCGGAACTTCGTCTTACCTGGCCACTGCCGCCGCAGGTAGGGCACATTTTTTTCCCACCACCTGATTCTGCTCCAGATCCATCACATGACACACATTCTACATGCCGATTATAGGAAATCTGCACTTTTGTTCCAAAGACAGCATCAGTAAAAGGAATATTAAGGTTATAGCGAAGATCTGATCCTCTTGGTTTTGCAGAGCGGCCAGTTCTATGACCACCCCCTCCACCACCAAAAAATGAATCAAAAATACCACCAAAGTCGCCGAATATATCCTCAAAATCTCTATAAACTGAGGAATAATCATGACCCTGACCACCATTCATGCCTTCTACACCGGCGAATCCATACTGGTCATAAACTTGTTTCTTTTTTGAATCACTAAGAATTTCATAGGCCTCTGTGCCTTCTTTGAATTTCTCTTCGGCACTTGCATCACCTTGATTTTTATCAGGGTGATATTTTATTGCCAGTTTTCTATATGCTTTTTTCACTTCATCTGCCGAGGCATCCTTAGATACCCCGAGCACTTCATAATAATCTCGTTTTGCCAAACTAAAAACTCTCTATCTATTTATTTGTCTGAATCTTCATCATCAATTACTTCATAATCGATATCTTCAACTGATCCATTTGCTGACTGTGCATCTTCAGCACCAGGAGTGGCACCAGCCGCTCCTGCAGCAGGACCTTCCGAACCAGTCTCAGAGCCTGCAGCACCATTAGCCTCTGTGTTTTTATAAATCTCTTCTGCTAACTTATGAGCAACCTGCTTAAGCTCTTCAGACTTGGCCTTAATCTGTTCAATATCACCAGATTCCAGAGCCTTTTTCAATACATCCACACCAGTTTCAATTGCAGTTTTATCGTCTCCGGAGACTTTTTCACCAAAATCCTTAAGAGATTTCTCAGTTGAATAAATAAGAGAATCAGCTTCATTAGTAACTTCAACTTTTTCTCTTTCTTTCCGGTCTTCCTCTCCATGTATTTCAGATTCTTTGACCATTTTTTCAATTTCATCTTCAGAAAGACCAGAGGAAGATTCAATTCTAATTTTCTGTTCTTTTCCTGTACCAAGATCCTTTGCAGATACATGAACAATGCCATTTGCATCTATATCAAATGTAACTTCAATCTGAGGAACACCTCTTGGTGCAGCAGGAATACCCACAAGATCAAATCGGCCAAGAGATCTGTTCTGAGCTGCCATCTCACGTTCACCCTGAAGTACACTTATAGAAACTGCTGTCTGATTATCTGCAGCAGTTGAGAAAGTCTGACTCTTACGGGTTGGAATAGTTGTGTTTCTTTCAATAAGTTTTGTAGATACACCACCCAATGTTTCAATTCCAAGAGATAAAGGAGTTACATCTAAAAGAAGAACATCCTTTACATCTCCACCAAGTATACCTCCCTGAATAGCTGCTCCCATAGCAACAACTTCATCAGGATTAACACCCTTATGAGGTTCCTTCTGAAATAAACTTTTTACTGCTTCCTGAACTGCAGGGATTCTTGTAGAACCACCTACTAAAATAACTTCATCAATATCTGCAGGAGAAAGACCTGAATCTTTTAATGCATCAAGACAAGGTTTTTTTGTTCCCTCAACAAGGTCAGATACCATTTGCTCAAATTTAGCTCTTGGAAGTATATACTGCAGGTGTTTTGGTCCGGAAGCATCCGCTGTAATAAAAGGAAGATTTATTTCTGTAGAATGAGTACTGGAAAGCTCAATTTTAGCCTTTTCAGCTCCTTCTTTTAATCTCTGAAGCGCCATCCTGTCCTGGGAAAGATCAATACCAAAGTCCTTTTTGAAACTTTCAATTAACCAATCAATTATGCGCTGATCAAAATTATCCCCACCAAGATGAGTATCACCATTAGTTGCTTTTACTTCAAAAACACCATCACCAAGTTCGAGTATGGAAATATCAAAAGTTCCACCACCAAGATCATAAACGGCTATTTTTTCCTCTTTTTTATCCTTGTTAAAACCATATGCAAGAGCTGCAGCTGTGGGTTCATTAACAATACGTTTTACTTCAAGGCCTGCAATTTTACCAGCATCCTTGGTTGCCTGACGCTGAGCATCATTGAAATAAGCTGGAACAGTTATTACAGCTTCTGTAACAGTTTCACCAAGATAATCCTCTGCAGTTTTTTTCATTTTCTGTAAAGTTGCAGCAGAAATTTCCTGAGGAGAAAAATCCTTCCCATGGATTCCAACATGAACTTCACCACCTGATCCTTCTTTAATAGCATAAGGAACCATCTTAATTTCAGCTGGAACTTCAGAAAAACGACGACCCATAAATCGTTTAATTGAATATACAGTATTCTCAGGGTTAGTTACTATCTGATTTTTAGCAGGCTGTCCAACAAGACGGTCATCTTTTGCAGTAAAACCTATAATAGACGGAGTGGTTCTCTGTCCTTCAGCATTCTGAATTACAACAGGTTCACCTCCTTCCATTACAGAAACACATGAATTTGTTGTTCCAAGGTCAATACCAATTATTCTTCCCATTATTTTATCTCCTTTCTACTAACCGACACTTTGTGTACGGCACGGTATGGTCAAGCAGTAAATTTATTTACGACCAAACACCCATTTTATCTTTTTCTTCTACATTAAAATTATTAATCATGGACATTACCATGATTATTTATCACTCACTGTTTCAGATTCAGGGCTGACCACTTTAGGCATGGCAACCTTTACTTTTGCAGGCCTGAGAACCCTGTCATGCAAAATATACCCACTTTGATAATCCTCGAGAACTGTCTGCTTTTCATAGTCAGAACTTTCTTCCATTCCCAAAGCCTCATGTAACTGAGGATCAAATTCCTCACCAACAGCTACCATTCTCTTTAAACTCCAGTTTCTGTCCAGCATACTTACAAACTGTTTTTCAATAAGTTCAATACCTGAATGAAAACTCTCAGCATCTGAAGAGTCCTGGGTTGACTTAATGGCCCTCTCAAAATCATCAATTATAGTTATCAAATCCAGTAACAAATTGGAGTTACCATATTTAATTGAATCTTCTTTTTCCCTAAGAATACGTTTCCTATAATTATCCGATTCAGCCTGTTTCCTTAAAATTTGATCCTTCAAAGAACTATTCTCATCTTCCAGAGCTTTAATTATATTCTGATTTTTTTCTTCTTCAGTCTTTTCTACCTTTTCTTCACTGATATCATCCTCAGCAATAGTAATTTTTTCTGCAGATTCATTTCCTGGAATATCATCCTGAGGAATTTCCTCTTTCTCCTTATTTTGCTTCTTAGACATACCACCCTCGTTATGTTAATTATAATTGCTGATATTTCATTGATTTATCGTATGCCATAAAATACTAATCAACGTAGAGACCGTCAAGCTTTTTAGTAAAAATTATGAAGTTATTTTTTTGGAAGAAGCTCCAGAATTAGTTCAACCTCACCTCTGGACAGCTTTGTGGTACTTGCTATTTCTTTAATAGACCAACCCTGATGAGCCAAACGGGTTACAACGTCTCTTGCTCCCATTGAAGGAGCACCCTTGCCAGTCGAACCGGATTTATCTCCATCTTTAAGTATACTGCCAAGCAATTTAACCTGTTCCTGAGCTTGCTTTGAAACCTCTTCAAGACGGGTTTCTGTTTTTGCCAACCACTCTCGTGCCTTCTGCATTTTTTCAATACGTCCTTCGATATCTTTTAACAAGCTATCCAAAGCTTCTACCTGTTTTGCTGTTTCGTCTGCTTTTTTCTTGTTTCGTGAAAGTAATTCTATTTTAGAAGATAAATCATGAATTTTTTCAGGTATATTTGTAACTTCCTCATTTATTGTTCTTATTTGGTCATCAAGGTCACTTAACTGCTGGAAATTTTTATCTACATTTAAAGTAGTATTTTCAATTACCTGATCTTTCTTTTCTAAACGATCGAATTTGATCGAAATCTCTTTTTCGAGTTCTTCAAGATTTCTAATTTTAATCTGAATTGCCTGTAGATCATCATGAGAATTTGTAACCTGCCTCAGTTTATTATCTACAGATTGAGAAATTATAATAAGTTTTTTAAAATCACCTTCCATCTCTTCTATTCGTCGTTTTTCTGCCAGGAATCTATTTAGTTTTACATTTACTTCATCACCAAGCTTTTTAATTGAACCAAATTTACGTTCTGCTTCTCTGGCCTCATTACTTTGTGCTTCTACTTTAACAAGTTCAGATTTCAGATCTTCAATGGCTTCCTGCAAACTAACCTTAAGAGAATCTGCCCTATCAAATATTTTGGTTTGATTGATAAAACCCTTTTGACGTTTATCAATTTCCTGAAGATTCACTGCAAGAATTTTATAATTCTCTTCTATCTTACCATAAAGTTTTTTCTGGAGCTGATCAGTTTTTTCCTTGGTTTCTCCAGAAATTACTCTAAACTCCTTTAACTTCTTGTCAAACTCTACGTGCATATCCCTGTTTTTTTTCTGTATTTCAAGAAGAAAGATATCATATTCTCTATTAAAATTTTCTATTGAGTTATCTGTTTTACTCCGAAGATCTGATTCCAGTTGAACAATTCCAGCTGCATTTTCTTTTAATTCATTCTTTATCCGGGCTCTTTCTTCCTGGGTATTAATTATTAAATCCTCTTTCTGTGATTCAAAGTCTGTTTTAATTTGTGATATATTACTCAAAACATCTTTTTTCAAATCCCCATATCCAGTTTTCATCTCTTCTTCTGCTTCTTTCATTTCCTGAAGAATTTTTGCCTGCCAGACTACAACTTCTGATTGTGAATTTTCTGTAATACCTAATAGTTCCTTTCCTTTCTGAGCTACTGCCTGTTCAATACTCTTCAAAGACACATCAACATCTCTTTCTGATTTTGTTAACCTGGTATTTACACCCTCATTAAATTCAACAAATTCCCTTGAAAAGGACATATTTGCCCTTTCCTCAATCTCAAGAAGATTCTTTTTAATATTTTCTTCAAATGAATCGGTTAATGAATCGGAATGACTCATTCTATCTTCTATTCGATTCTGAAAATCAGTAACCTGGTTTTCAAATTTTATATGATTGGAAAAAACCCTCTCCTGAAGTTCTTCCAGCTTGTCCTTAAGTTTCTCGCTGTACCCATTTTCAATTTCAAGCCTGTTCTCTTCGCCGGATCTGGCCAACTCTTCCAGATGCTTATCAATAGATCCCTGCCATTCAATAAGCTTGTCGTCCATTACAACATTTTTATTTTTCAAATCAGAAAAGAAATCATCTTCAAAAACTTTGAGCCCTTTTGCAACATTTTCATATGCCCTGGTCTTTAACCCATTAAGCTCAAGCTCAAGATTATTTAAGCCCCCATCTAATTCTTTCATTTCATCAGAGAGTTTCTGGCTGTATTCCAGCTGTGATTGATCCTGCTGCTTTGCATAAGCACGAAAGTCTGCTTCAATATTATTTGTAGTCTGATCCATAGAAATTCTGAGATTTTTCTCTAAAGAATCGAGATCTGTACTTATATTTTCTAGTTTTGTAAATTTATAGTTTATATTATCTTCATATTCATGAACCTGTGATTCTACTCCTGCTATACGTTCTTTAATCGATGTATCAGAAGATAGTAGTTCTTTAGATAGTTCTTTTAAGGCTTCTTTATTCTTCAATGAAATTTGCTCATAAGCACTACCATATTCAGATAATTTCTGGGAAACTTCATTGTTTAAAATAATTATATTCTGATCGTATTCTCCCTTAAAGGACTCCAGATCTGATGATATTTTTTGCCTTAACTGGTCAAAAGCCTCATCTTCCAGAGCTAATCCTTTAATTTCTGCTTTTTCAAGAGATTCTGTATATTTATTTTCAACAACCTTAACCTGTTCCTTAAACTGAACAACTTTTTTATCAGTTTCATTTATTAAAAACTGAAAATTTTCTGAAGTCCTATTAAATACTTTCTGTACATCTGCTTCAAGAATCTCTGCTTCATCAGTTTTTCTTGCTAAAATAATATCAAATCTTTCATTGAGCTCTACAGTCAGTTGTTCACTGGACTGTTCTGTTTTATAAACCTGTTCATCCAGAAAATTCTGAAGAGATTTAATAGTCTCATTTTGCATTACTTCTTTGGATTTTTCCAATTCATTTACAACATTTGTAAAATCACTAATCTTCTTTTCATTGGTGTCTATTTCATTTTTAATATGAGAAACAACTTTTTGAGTATCTTTAAGAACGGCCGACCTAACAATCTTAAGTTCTTTAATATTTTCCCTGGCAAATTCATTTTTCAAACCAGGAATATCTTTTTCCAGTTTTTGAATACCTAAACCAGCTTCTTTTACTCTCTTACCAACTTTATCTACAAATTCTGACTCTTCATGAAGACGATCCAGATTATCCTGAACCCTTCCTGTCATCTGTGTAAGTTCATTTAATGCCTTGTCATATTCATTTATTCTGTCATACATTTTTTCTATATATGCAGCTCTTGATTCCAGATGCTCTTCAGCTTTGGATATTTTGTTTAAAATAGCCTTACCTGTTTCCTGGTGAACATCCAGTTCAATAGCAAAATTCTTTACCTCTACTGTTTTACTGTCTATATATGCATCCAGCTCAGTTTTAATTTTTTCAGAATATCGCTTTATTTTTTCCAGTGAACGGTTATTTTTATCCAACTGCCTATAGACTGCCAATACAATTGCAACTATAAGAAGGGTTATAATATTTCCAATTGTGAATTCCATAAACCTCTCCCAACCTCCATTATTGTTACCTATGAATGAAAAGTTGTCAATTATTTATTGATATTATCCAGTCCCGAAGATCTAAGAATGAATTAAATGAAAAATCGGCCTGGCTATCAGGATCCGGTTTTTTAGTTAAATGAGCAGTACGCAGACCTACTTTCTTTGCACCTAAGATATCATATTTATAACTATTCCCGACATAAAGAATTTCGTCAGGACTTAATCCAAACCTGCTAATTAAATTTGTAAACGGAGCCTTATGAGGTTTTAGATACCCTGTCTCTTCAGAAGAAAAGGCAATTTCCATTAAATCGGATAATCCTAAAAAATCTAATTTCTTCTCTACTGGGAAATCTGATAATGCACCAAGCCTGAGACCTTCGCGTTTTAGTGATAATAATGCTGGTCGCACTGTTTTAAAAGGCCTTACACCCTTAAACGAATATACCCATTTCTGATAAAGATGCCGTTCTATTAAATATGCAGCTTTGTCCTTTGATATTTTCATTGAAGAGGCCATTAATCTTGATTGAGTCTCTCTAAAATCACCTGAGAACTCAGTTTTTCTAATTTCTTTTCGTATTTTACCAAAATGTAAAACTAAACGAGGGTGTCTTAGAAAAGAAGGAGATGACATTAAGAACATTTCAAAATTAGGATATAGTGTTCCATCTATATCAAAACCAACAGCTTTTATCTTCATATAATTTTATTTACCCTTGAGTAGTATAGTAACATTTCCTTTTAAATCATCAGAACCAGGGGCTTTATCAAACTCCCATTTTCTAAGTTCTGATATAATGGAATTGTCAACCTCAGAATACCCCGAAGATTGCTTTACTTTCAAGAGGTACATTCTTCCATCTGCATTCAGTAAAAAACTCACTACTACTGTACTATCAGATGATAGAACTTCAGAAAATCGGGATGGAATGGTTATCAAAGGCTCACTTACCATAGACCGGCCGGCATCAGGATTATCAAACTGGACAGGGGAATCATTATATATAAACTCTTTACTTTCTGTTTCACTAGTAGAAGGACTATCATTGATCAGATAATCGGAGTCCAGGGCTTTTTCAAGACTCTGGAACTCATTATCACTAATAACAGAAGAGTCTATTCCTTTAGATGATTCTTCTACAAAAGGAATTGATTGATCTATAGTTTCATCATTTGAAGATTCTAATTCTATTTTATTCTCCCCTTTTGGAACATAAGTACTTTTAATGACTCCATCCTCCAGAGGTTCAGAGTCCAATAAGCTTGAATTTGAATTATTATCAGTACCAATATCTGCATATGGATCAAATTCGGGAACTGGTGGAGAAGAATTAACGAGCGCTGGGGTTTTTACCTTTAATTCGGCAACCGGTTCCGGTTCAATAGCAGAAGCTTCAGAGGTGGGTAATGGCTCCTGTAGATCCATCTCACTTTCATTTATTATTGTTTTTTTTAAAACAGGATTATTTTCAATTTTTACTGTAAGAGGAGAATAGTTCTCTACAGAACTGACATCAGAAAACCAATTGAAGAGATTTAGTCCCACAAATAAAAAAATATGAAATATGATACTTACAAAAAGAGCTTTTGAAAGTCTTCTGCTATCTTCCGTTCTCAATTTCCAGCTTCTCTCATTCTTAAATTTATACCTGTAAATCCAGTTTCTCTTAGGATATCCAGGACATTCACCATCAAACTATAAGAAGCTCTCCTGTCCCCTTCTATAATTACACTACGAGAGTCCCCTATTGAAATCTCAGGAAGAGAACTTATATTATCAACCAGACTGGTCAATGATGTTCGTTCATCATTAAGATATAGTTCATCTTCAGAGATAATGGTTACAATAATTTTATTAATTACCACAGGTTCTGCAGTAGTGGAATCAGGAAACTCTAACGGAATTCCAGGAGTAATAATAAAAGTACTGGATACCATGAAAAAAACCACAAGTTGAAAAATTACATCGATCATGGGGATAAGATCAATACTTGCCACAGGCTTTAAGCGACGCTTAAAGACCATTACTCTCCCGCCTCAAAAAATAAAACCATATCATTAACTCTATTCTCTAAATTTGTAATTGTATTATTTGCTTTGCCAACCAGATAGTTATAAAAAGAGATAGCAGGAATTGAAACAATAATACCTGCAGCTGTTGTAAGTAAGGCTTCAGATATTCCTGTGGCAAGGAGAGAAGGATCTGCAACAGAACCAAAATTACCTAGAACACCAAATGCTTTAATGTTACCAGTAACTGTTCCCAGCAACCCCAGCAGAGGAGAAATATGTGCAATAGTGCCTAATGATGTCAGGTAACGTTCTAAGTGAGGCACCTCTAAATTAGCTGCTGCTAAAATTGAATCTTTAATTTCAGCTTTTCCATAACTTCTATGCTCTATACCAACCCTCATAAGATTAGAAAGAGGACTTGCATTATTAGCACATATATCAAGAGCTTCATCATAATGACTCTTTTGAATTGCAGATTTAAGGCGGTCTATAAATTTCCCTTCATCAATTCGGATTTTACGAAAAAATAATAAACGTTCAATAATTATAACTCCTGCAACAAGAGATAATAAAATGATAAGCCCCATAATAGGGCCTCCCTTTGCAATCATCAAAAACATACCAATTTACTCCTTACTAACAGACTTTATAACGAAATTTTTGTTAAAAGTGAAAAAGTTCCACCTGCTTCAATATAACTACCAATTCTTATTCTATCCTCAGTAAAAAAACTTAAAACATCTTCACCCTCAAAACTAAGAACCACACCCTCTGTAAGAGTATAGTTAATTCCTACTGAAAAAGAAGGAACTAATATAAATGGGTACATACTATAATTCCCAGAAATATAAATTCCATAATTTTCTGAATTATAAATAATCTCTGTATAAACAGAATGTACAGGTTCAAGTACCTTTTTATCTGCAAGAATCTGTCCATTCCATCCAAATAATAGATTCCATTGGGAGAGGAGCGAAACTTTCATAAAAGGCGATATATCAAGATAATTTCTATTGGAAGACATGACGCCAAATAATCCACTTGAAGAACTGAATCCAGATGGATCTATTGATATTAAGTTATCCCAATAACTATAATTCCACCTAAATCCCAATTCAGAATGGTATTGATAAGGGATAATTATTTGACCTTTCCAAAACCAGCCCTTATCAATACCATTTGATGCTTCAGTAAGAGGGAAATCATTCCATACTTCATAGTTAGAATAATTTCTTACAAGATATCCCCCAGAGCTTTGATACTGAAGAAATCCATCAAAAACACCATCTAGAGAAAGAGAAAAAGGGAATAAAGGTATTAGACCCGGGATCCAAAACACTCCAGCTTTAGTACTAATGTCCAGAGAGCTGAGTGAAAATTCCATCTCTAGATTAGAGTTAAATATATTTTCATCGCTAACCCAACTTAACCGACCAAAAACATACTTACCATCTATAGAAATATGGAACCATTTTTTTTGCCATGACAGCATACTGTTAAATGATAGAAGCAGCTCTTCGGTTGTATCAGGTTTTTCTGCAGTAAGAGTTTTTCCAGCTAATTTAAAACCTAATCCCCCATCCCAGGAGATTTTGTTGCTCCCGGAAAATCCAAGGTCAATAGTACTTAGGCGATGAATTACAGAAGTATAAGATGATGCCTGCCCCTGCAGACCATCTTCATTTTCCATAAATGATCCGGACCCTGTTATTGAAAAAGACTCATCCCCATTTTTAAAATCACCCTCAAAAGCCTCCTTTCTTGAAAAAAAGCCCATTCCTGCAGGGTTTGTCCCAAAACCATCAAGACCATCATGAGAAAAAGAAAGAGAAAATCTTAAATCCTGACCAAGGCGAAAAAGAGATATATTTCCTATAATATTATTTCTATTCCCAATACCAAGAACTCCTTCACTAAAAAAAGAAGATTTCTCTACGAAATTATATTCAACAAAATCAGGCAAAGGAAGATCAAAGTCTATATCCGGGGTAGTCATTTCCTGTGGATAAGGTAGGGATATTTCAAAATCCGGTAGAATAATATCATTATAATCCGGTACTTTTAATTCCAATACAGCTTCAAAGCTATCTTCAAACTCAACTACCACCGGAGGAATTATCAATTCAATTGAAGAAGGGACATCATCAATCCCATACATATAAAAAGCGATATTAAAAATTATTAGAAAAATTAATTTTTTCATCGATTTTTCTCCAGATTTCTTTTACCTTCTTCAAGCCATCCAGAGGAAGGAAAATTGATTTCCAAAAGATTAATCATTTTTTCTGCTGTTTGAATATCTCCTGCAGCAACTGCCATTTCAGATGCTCTCAAAAGAGAAATACCAGTAAGGTCAGAATCTTCATGGTAAAGGGTTGCAGCATCAACAAATGATTTAGCAGCGTTAATAAAATCTTTTTTGATTGAATAATAATCTCCAAGATAGTAAGAGGCCTTTGCTGCAACTGAAGAAAACTGATCTCTCAATAATGATATCTCAGATAATAAATCGAAGGCCTGTTCTTCTTTACCGTTATATTTATAGAGATACATTTTTGCCAATTGAATATGCGCTTCTCTGGATTCACTTGTTCCGGTTCCTTTTTCTTCTATAATAATTTGAAGTTCTGCTTCTACCTTATCAGATCCACTTTGAAGAAGGTTCAGTTTTTTAATCTGAGTACGAACATCACTTGCAGAATCAGAATCAGAATAACTTGTTAGAAAATCACTATAATAATTTAGAGATTTACTGTATTCACCCTCTTCTGCATAGAGAAAAGCAATTTTCTGAAGAGCATTAGGTTTAAAACTGCTATCAGAATACTCTAGCAGAAGTTTCTCTAATAGAAGTATAGCTCCATAGTTTCTACCCATTTTTTCTGCGGATTCGGCACCCCAATAGAGAGAAACATCACCAAGTTTTCCACCAGGATATTTTAGTCGTTGAGAATAGAATGCTTCCTGTGCTTTAATATAATTACCAATGGAAAAATAGATCTCACCAATTCTAAACAAACTTTCTTCTGAGAGAGAACTTGTTTTATATCTATTATATAATTCCAGATAAGTAAATATTGCAAGGTTATAGTTACCAAGTTCTTCAAGAATTTGTCCATGTTCAAACATTGCATCATCTGCATATTCATTATGAGGATATTTGGTATAAATATTTTGAAATACAAGTTCTGCTTCAGTTAAGTTTTCTTCTGAATACATTGATTTACTATAAAAAAATAATCCTCTGGCTTTATCCTCTTCGGGTGCAGCTTTACTATAATTTGCAAAATATTCTGAAGCCAATAAATATTTCTCTGTAAGATATGCTGACCATCCTGCAAAATAAAGAGAATCAAGATAAACACTGCTTTCCGGAGAATCTAAGGAAACCTGTTTAAAAAATTTGAAGGCTTCATGATAATTCGCAAGCTTATAAGAGGCCCAACCCTTATAATAATTTATATAAGAAGCAATACTTTCCAGCTTATTGATAATTAATTTCTCATTATCCACTATCTCCAGCTTTGTAAAACCCTCTTCATATCTTCCTTGCGCAATGTCTCCAAGACCAGCAATATAATATACAAGTGAAAAATAAGGATTATCCTGATCTAATATCAGTATTTTTTCTATATTATTAAAAGTATCTGAAACAGATTTATACTGACCTAAATTAAACTGCAGTTTTATTATATCAAACCATATTTCCAGATTATTATTATCAAAAGGAAGATATTCTTTAAACATAGCAAGTGCATATTGCATATTCCCAAGCTTTATATAAACCCTGGCACTTAAAAGAATAAAATCTGTTGTATAATCCCCCCCCCGTCCCTCTGCAAGAGCAGAATCAATTACAGATCTACTTTCCTTAAACTGACCTGATTTATATAGGCTGTAAGCATACATCCAGACTGCACTGCTGTAATATTCTGATTCAGGAAAGGAAAAAAGAAAATTCTTTAAATTATACTCCGCATCCAGCCAATTTTCTGATTCAACAAGAACATTGGAAAGGGTGTACAAGACAAGCTCATCAATAAAAGACACCTTATTATTATAGGTAGAAAGAATATCTTCTGCTCCTTTTATATTTCCCTCCAAAACAAGTATTTTTGCAAGATAAACAGGCACAAGATTATTTATATCTTCAATACTACCAGTTCTCCAGATACGTCGCAAATAAGAAGCCGCTAAATCAAACTGACCATTTTTATAGCTATCAATCCCTACCCTTAATAAAAATTTATTCAACATAAGAGGATGCCCGGAAAGCTGTATCTGAGCATTATCAAAGATTTCTCTTTGAATATCTGTATTATTTTTATTTATTGAAAACATGCGAATAAATCCAATTGATGAAATATCGGGTTCTGCATCTAAAATTTTCCTGTAATATTCCTCCGAATCCTTTATTCGTCCGGATTTATACAGACTTTCTGCATAAATTGAATACAATCTGTCCATCCACGATTTTTCGAAACTATCAGGGTTGATATTTTTAAAATGATCTATAACATGATTGTACTCTCCATTTTTCTCCATTAAAGTTAGATAAAATGTAAGTATATAAGGATTATTATAAATATTATCTGCTATTTTAAACCAGCCATCCAAAATTGAAATTGCAGACTTTATTCTTCCAAGGGTAAATTCTGCTTTTGCCCAATAAAGATATGCCTCCTGCTCTAATGAGGAAGGATTGTTATCCAGAAATAAGGAAAAAAGAATAGACGATTCTTCCCATTTTTCCTGCTTAAACCTTATAAGCCCCTTCCAGAATGGAAGATAATCTATAAAACGAGTATTTTTATATCGTTTTCCAACACGCTCAAATAAAATATCAGACTCATCTATTTTACCTGAACGAAGGGTTATTACTGCAATTCTAAAAAATGCATCTGATACATATTCTGACAGAGGATATTCCTGTATCAAATCTTCATAACGGCTTAGAGCAAAGTCTAAATCTCCATTTTTATATCTGCTTTCTGCCTCATTAAAAATTATACGCTCCGGAGAAAGAGCAAACAAAGAGGATAGAGTAAATAAAAGTAGTAGTACTATAGTAATTTTTCTCATCGAAACAAAGATATACCTTAGGATGAAGTATTTCAATCTATACAAGAAAAACTACTTTATTAATATGGGGGTTCCATTTATATATTTGTGCAATATGCTGGATATTAGGGTTTGATAAGGTAATCCTTCTGATAGGGCTATGCTTATCAGTTTATTGACAGCAATAAATCAGTATTTCCATTTTCACAATATTTTCACATCTATATTTTACCATACCAGTACAAAATAAAAGATGTAAAAGAGGTGATTATGAATAGAAAGCCGATAATTATTGGTCTGACAGGTAGTATTTTACTCAGCGGGATCTATTTTCTTTTCTTAGTACTCATTGGAGGTATTGAACATGCAGTAGGATTTGTTTCGTTTTTATGGTACTGGTTGGCAATCATTATTACAGGATTTGGTCTTCAAATTGGCCTATATACATATATTAGGCAAAAAATAAAATCCCGTGCTGCAACAGCAGAAGTATCGACTTCAGTTGGAGTATCAACAGGTTCAATGGTTGCGTGCTGCCTGCATTTAGCAGTTGATTTACTTCCATTAGTAGGTTTATCAGCATAAAACTATTGGTTACGATGAATACACACTCAGTAAATTTGGATTTTGATATGTTGAAAATATCAAAACTGACTGACTCAAATGGCGAAACTTATTTACCTGCTGAGTGGCAGGGACCCGCCGGCGGAGGGCACCATCGGTCAGGCACCTTGATTTACTACGATATTCCGGAAGATATTCAGAAATTAAATTTTCTTTTAACTCCGGGAGGTAAATTTGAGGATTTAAATTTTGAGTGGAAAATTCAATAATTCTCCATCTGGGTTGCCATGGATTTTATCTAATTGTCAGAATAAAATATAAAGTGAGGAAGATATCAATTTACCGAATATTTTTCACCATATAAAAAGAGGTGATTATCTAATATTTTTATTGTACCTGGCCATCATTATACTTTCATTCTTTAATATTAGCTCTCAGGCAAAACCTGAGTTTGTAGAAATTCGGCATGGAGAATCAACCTGGATATACAACCTGGATAATAATTTAGTTATTCAACCGGTGAAAGATAAAGGAACTTGTTTATTACTTATTGAAAATAAAACTGTAAGAGTAACAAGTTCCGATTGTCCTTTGAATATTTGCATCCAAACGGGTGTAATAAAAGAGGAAAACCAATGGATTGCCTGCCTGCCCCACAAGATATTTATTTCAATTACGGGAAGTGGAGAAATTACGAATAAGGAAGACAATTTTATAGATAC
>JAQIBN010000136.1 GCA_027859095.1 Spirochaetia bacterium
TATAGGTGATTATGTTAAGAACCATATGCTGGATCAGGAAAAGAGTGAACTATGTAAAGCTTTTTACAATGGATAATAATTTTAATCAAGCTAAAGATATTAGTGTGCAGTTTTTGTAATTCGTCAGCTTCCTCAATAGCCATGACTACAGGGGTAAAGGTTAACAACGGTTCGGATCTTGAGACCGGAAGGCTTTCTGTCCCAGGTAACAATTACATGGGAATTATGCCGGATGTAAGCTGGTCTACTACAAGCCATATAGGTGTGGATATTCCTTTTTATGTTGAGTAGTCTTTAAAATGTTGACCAGTGCAAAGGATAAGGAAATGAAAAAGAAAATACTAGTTCAAAATATATCTGTTTCAATCCGCCAGCATGAGAAAAAAGATTTTATATCATTGACGGATATTGCAAGATCCAAAAATGCAGATGAACCAAAAGATGTTGTGAAAAATTGGCTTAGAAGCAAAAATACGATTGAATTTTTAGGACTTTGGGAGCAGATAAATAATCCTGATTTTAAAGGGGTCGAATTCGACTCCTTTAAAAATGAGGCAGGATTGAATAGTTTTACAATGTCACCTGCGAAGTGGATCGAAAATACAAATGCAATAGGTCTTATTAGCTCTTCTGGCAGATATGGAGGAACTTACGCTCATAAAGATATAGCATTTGAATTTGCTTCCTGGATAAGCGCTGAGTTTAAACTATTTCTTATCAAAGAGTTTCAAAGGCTTAAAGAAGATGAGATTGAAAATAAATCACTTGAGTGGAATTTAAGTAGAAGTCTTTCAAAAATAAATTATAAAATACATACAGATGCAATAAAAGAGCATTTAATACCAAAAGCTATACAAAAACCAAAAGGTAGTTTTGTCTATGCTAACGAAGCCGATGTACTTAATGTAGCTTTGTTTGGTATGACTGCCAAAGAGTGGAGAGAAACCAACAAAGATAAAGAAGGAAATGTCAGAGACTATACAAATGTAGAACAGCTTATCGTCTTGTCAAATATGGAAAGTATAAATGCAGAACTTATTAAAAGAGGATTGTCTCAGACAGACAGGCTTATAGCTTTAAATGAAACTGCAATTTCACAAATAAAATCTTTAATAAACAATCCAGCAATAAAAAAGTTAGGGAAATAAAAGAGTTACGACCTAAAAGCCTCCAGTTGCAACCCGGCGGCGTTTACGTCACATAATGAAAGCCGAAATAATTATACTGATAATGCTCAGGATCTGTTTAAGGTTACAAAACCCAATGTGGTTCTGGGGGAGGTTTGGTTTATGGTGTTCATTTGGCGGTTGTTTCGGTTTCCGGATATAATCTGGTTACTACTGCTATTGATCTTTTAAATGCGACTGAAGATTCTCCCTTATGCGGAATATTTAATAATGATCATGCCTGTCATGTTAATGACCTGGAACGGGCTGTGTTTGAGGTTATGGAATTTTCTGGGTGTGCCGGCTTCGCCGTCGGGCTGGTCGCAACTTCGTTGCTGCTCGCCCATGCATCCTGGGGCTCTTCGCTAAACTCCTCGCTCGCTTCGCTCCCTGCGGGGTACCGCTTCGATCCCTCACGTAGGAGTTTTATAGCAGCAGTGTTGTTGTTTTCCATAAATTTCTCTATTTTTTTACAATAAATTGAAAATTTTAAAATCAGAATATCATTAATACCCATACTATAAGTTAGAACATGCTAATATAAAGGGGTATCTATGGGAGTTTCAGTTATGAAAGAAGAGGAACTGGTAGTTATAGGTGATTATGTTAAAAATCATATTGCAGATTGGATAAAAGAGAGCAATATAATTCCCTTTTCATCCGGCAGCAGAGAACATTACAATCTTATAGAGCGTGATATTTCTCTTTCCGAGAGGATCGTTCGGGTAGAAGAGGGAATAAAACATCAGGGTGATCTTCTTGAGAAGATGTTGGATCAGATGGATAAACGTTTTATGCAGGTTGATAAACGCCTTGAAGAACTACGTTTAGATATGAATTCAAGATTTGAGCAAGTTGATAAACGCCTTGAAGAACTGCGTCTGGACATGAATTCCAGATTTGAGCAGGTAGATAAACGTTTTGATGATGTGAATAAAAGATTTTCTCAGGTGCAGTGGACAATGGGAATAGGATTTACAGTTCTGGCGGCTCTTATGGGGATTTTTAATTTTTATTAGCAGTATAGTAAAGATAAATTAGAAAATGTGTATTTTTTTGAGGAAAAAGTGAATGAATGGAATTAATAATATAGTGCAAAGTAAGATTTATA
>JAQIBN010000203.1 GCA_027859095.1 Spirochaetia bacterium
ATTCGAATTTTTCTTCATCAATAATTTCTGCAGAATATATAAATGGGAATTTTATTACTTTGGAAAAAGATGGTAGTTGCCAAATTATCAATTCTTATACTGGGGATAATGTATTCAAATATTCATCCTTTGGTATAAATTCAGTAGAATCAGTATTTGGAGATAATCTTATAGCTGGAAGAAATAGAACTACATTTCTTAAGTCTCCTTTACTCCATATTAATACTGTTACAGAAGAAGTAGTTCCTATAGACGAAAGTAATATAATAATTTTTAAAATGGACTATGACAGTATTACAAGAACGCTCTATACACTGGGCTTCGAAGAACGTAATTCAGGCCTTATAACTGTTTTAAAAGCACACACAGGAAGAGCATGGGAGCTAACTGATACAATTATGACATATCCAGGAGAAGATCAGGCTGGAAGCTTTGTTGTTGATGAATCAAAATCAAGAATTTATCTTTCAATTGGTAATAGCGGCCTTATAATGTATGGATGGAATGGGTTTACAGATATGGAACAAACTAATCATATACCCAAGAATTTATATGTTGAGAAAAATTTATTAGTTTCATTAAATACAGATTCTTCACTATCTTTTTGGGACACCACTAAAGGTGAGCTTATTGTAAATTTCTACTTGATGAAAACAGGGGAATGGATTGCTATTACAAAAGACAAAGAAACAATCCTGTCAAATACTAATTTGACAAATCTTATCAATTAGAAGTACTAGTCATGAGAAGGATTATCCGCTATTTTTTTAATTGCATCAGAAACTGCAGATTTGACTTCATCTGAATACAGATTTTCTAATGTAGCCTGAGCATAGACAGTACCAATAAGAGAAACCCTGTAATGAGGTTTAAGAGTATTTAAAGCCAGTGCCGTCATATCAAGAACACAATCCTGACATTTACAAATATCTTTCGAATCATCCATCTCAAGCTGAACCTCCATTTGTTCCAAAACTAAACGTTCTGATTCATTTACAAGGTTTTCAAAATTATAACTTTCTCTTATTCCCATCTTTATTCTCCTATATCAATATATAAACTAATTATCAACTTGAATCTCTACTTAAGTTCTCAAACCTTGTATATTTTGGAATAAATACTATAGGCGCTGTTCCAATTGGTCCATTTCTCTGTTTTGCAATTATTAAGTCCGTGGGGATATTTACAGGGCCACTGGAATGTCCCTCTGATTGGCCAGGATCTTTTTCTCTATGTAAAAACATAACAACATCAGCATCCTGTTCAATTGAACCGGATTCACGTAAGTCTGCCAAAGATGGAGGTTTCCCTTCTGATTGGCGCCCTACCTGAGAAAGACATATGATAGGAACTTCCATTTCCCTTGCCAATGATTTAAGTGACCTTGAAATTTCTGCAACCTGCTCATGTCTGGGGACATTATTTTTACTCTCTGGTTCTATTAGTCCAATATAGTCAATAAAAATAATCTTTACACCCTCTTTAGTTAGCATTCTCCTTGCCTGTGCACGCAAATCAAGTAACTTCATATTCGGGGTATCATCGATATATAGAGGGGCCTCATAAATTCTTCCAGCAGCTTCAGTTAAATTATGAAAATCATTGGGCTTCAGCATACCTGATCTTAAATTAGTTGAACTTATACGGGATTCACTTGCAATCAATCTGTTCATCAATGCCATTTCAGACATTTCAAGAGTAAAAAACCCAACAGGTATCTTATTTTTAATAGCCATATTTGCTGCCATAGTAAGCGCTAAGGCTGTTTTTCCAATCGAGGGTCTGGCCCCTATAATAATAAACTCTGAATTTTGAAAACCGCTTGTCATATTATCTAGTTCAGAAAAACCAGTAGGAACTCCAGTATAGCTCTCTTTTCGATGATATAACTGCTCTATAGCAGATATAGCATCAGGAATAATATCTCTTGCTACACGATACTGACCTTTTTGCTGACTGTCTGTTATAGCAAATATTTTCTTTTCTGCTTCTTCAATTACCGCTCTTCCATCCAAAGAATCATCATGCGCACTGGATACCATTTCTCCGGCAATTTTAAGAAGAAGCCTTCTTATACTATTTTCCTGCACTATTTTTGCATAATACTCAACATTGGCACTGGTAGGTACAACAGAAGTAAGAGAAGAAACATAGGCAGTTCCACCAGCATTCTCCAATGCTCCTTCTGAACGAAGCTCATCTGTCAAAGTAAGAAGATCTACTCCCCTTGCATCATTAAAGAGGGCTAAAATGGCAGTGAATATTTTTTGATGAGCCAGTTTATAAAAATCATCAGCTCTTAAATACCTAAGAACAACTGAGAGAGCCTCAGAATCCAGTAATAGCGCCCCTAATGTTGCCATTTCAGCATCATTATTGTGGGGCGGTATTTTATCCTTTAACTCCAGAGGAATCATTTTGACAAAAAATCCTTAGTCTGCTTTTTCCATTGATTCGACTTCTTCAGTTTTTTTATCACTCTTAACAATAATTTTAAGGTCAGCTGTTTCATTACCATAAAGTTTAATTTTAGCAATAAAATCCCCAAGGGTTTTAATTGTATGACCAGTAATCTCTATTTTTTTACGTTCAATTACTACACCTGCTTTTTTTAATTCTTCAGCAATAGTTGCATTACTTACCGAACCAAATAGTTTTCCTGAATCACCAGCAGATACCTTTAAATCCAATGTAATAGCTTCAATTTTTTCTTTTAAACCTGCAGAATCAGCTCGTTTTTCTTCTTTCCGTTTTGTTATAGCAGCTTTTCTACTTTCAAACATTGAAATACTCTGCCTATTAAAAAGAACTGCCATCTTTTGAGGGATAAGGAAATTCCTGGCATAACCATTTGTAACAACACAAACATCTCCCTCTTCTCCAAGATTATACACATCCTGATTAAGAATAATTTTCATAATTTTCTCCTTGACGACTAATAATGGAACACCGACACTACGTGTCGCCCAAATTATCTATCTTGCGAAACTTTATCCATAACTCGGAGACTCCCAGTACAGGAATCCCTAATAATAAAATTAAATTCAAACCCGGCATTAATAAAACGACAAAAGCAAATACAAATATTAGCCGCCTGCCTCTCCCTGGTACTTTATATCTTTCTAAAAGATATTTTATTAACCCTATACCATGTAATCCATAAATAAAAACCATAATAAAAGCACTGTTCCACATTATATAACCAAGCCAGGACATTCCTAAAAAAATATCAAGAAAAACAACAGCCAGTGTGATAATTAATGGCCAGATAATAATCTCCGGCACTCGAAAATCAACCAGTTTAAACTGCTTTCTATGATTAGAACGTCTTTGGATAGAATCAGCAATAAACCAGGAACCAGATAGCATAATAAAATATGCAAAAATATAATTCCTAAAAACAAGCTTCATAGTTGATTCTATAATTATATCAGGCTGTAATTCTTTCACAAGAACAGAACTCTCAAATGAATCTGGTGATGTAACTGTTTCTTTAAACATATCAGAAACATAAATAATCTGGTTTTTTAAAAGATTAACAATTTCCTCATTTCCTGCATAAAAAAATATTATAGGAACACTGAGTACTGCGAATCCCACATTTACTGCCATAAACGAGTAAAGAGTTCTATATCTTATCCAGGATATTCCCAAAACACCAGCAATAATTGAAAGAGGATAGACAAGTTCTGCAACAATTAAAAATTGTCTTAAATTACTTCCTTCAATACCTGATCCACGAATAATTGTTTCAATGACAATTACAAGTGCAACAAAGAAACCAGCCAAAGAAAGATATGAAAAATCATATCTTTGCTTAATTATAAAAAGTGGTATTGCAAGTAAAAAAAATACCACACTTATTTGAAAGATCAAAAGAGAAGACATAGTTAACACTGCATAAATCAGTATATTACGCTTCTGTAAGGAAACCTCCATAGTTTAGCCTATTGCTTTACATATGGAAGATATGCCAGAACTCTGGCTCTTTTTATTTCTCTTGATAATGATCTCTGATGTTTAGCACAGGTCCCTGTAATTCTTCTTGGAAGAATTTTACCTCTTTCTGTGATAAATCTTCTTAAAGTATCAGCATCCTTATAGTTTGCTACTACTTTTTGAGTACAAAATCTGCATACCTTTTTTCGAAAATAAGATTTTCGACCACCCCTCATAGGAGGACGACCACCAGAAGGTCTTCTGTAATTTCCACCAGCTCTAGGTTCTCTGCTTTGTTCCCTTGGGGGCCGACTCTGTCCTCTGTTTTCTGTCTTTACAGGCTCTTTTTTTTCTACTGCAGGAGCTGCCACTTTTTCAGCAACTTCTTTAACTTCTTCTTTATTATTTATATCAGCCATATTTTATCTCCTTATTATAGTCTTTAGAAGGGAATATCATCTTCAAAGTTTTCAGGTCCGTTATTTTTGGAAGGTTGAAAACTACCAAAGGACTGATTATTTGATGGTCTGCCAGAAGGAGCATCACTTTGGCCACCGCCAAAATTATTGTTTCCTCCACCAGTATTTCCACCTAGAAGTTGTATATTATTAGCAATAATTTCAACTTTACTTCGGTTCTGACCATCCTGTTCCCATCTATTCTGTCTTAGCTCTCCACTAACAGCTACTTGTTTACCTTTTCCAAGGTATTGTTGAAGTGCTTCTCCCTGTTTTCCCCAAAGTACTACATCAAAATAGCTAACCTCATCAGTCCACTGATCACCCGACCTCTTTTTCCGGTTTACAGCAAGACTAAATTTACAAACTGCTGTACCACTGTTTGTATATTTCAGCTCTGAATCTCTGGTTAGTCTACCCACCAGAGTAACTACATTAATATCGTTTGCCATAGGAATCAGCCCTCCCTTAGTTTTCTTTTTTTACAAAAAGGTACTTAAGAAAAGTTGTCTCAAGCTTGAAATGCTTATCCATTTCGGAAATTTTATCCGAAGGAACTTCCAATTCGTAAAAATAGTAATGACCTTTTGTTTCTTTTTTTATTTCGTAGGCAAGTTCTCTTGTTCCCATATCTGTTTCTTTTAAAACATTTACGGAATACTTTTCAAAGTCAGCTTTTATAAGCTCTTTGCCTTTTGTGAAGTTATCTTCATCTGTACGGAAGATACATGTAAGTTCGTAGGTTCTCATAAACCCTCCTTCTGGACTTTATGATCCGTCTCAAGACGGATAAAGAGGTCGAAGTAAATTAGCATGCAAAAAGGTGTAATGTCAATAGAGCCATTGTTATTGCTGTACATTACAATTTGTAACATGCATATATTAATAATATTAAATAAGAATTTTTTTTAGAAAAAAAAGGACTGTTCCAATTAGGACAGTCCATTTTTATTCTCATAAGTGAATTGTTTACATAAGATCTTTAGGTTTTCGAGCAGTATTACCGCTTTTTTCACAAAAAGCTACATGC
>JAQIBN010000231.1 GCA_027859095.1 Spirochaetia bacterium
TAGATCAGGAATCAAACTCTTCCAAAGGAAGAAGTCTTCTTAAAAATTATTTTCAGAAATATATTAAACAGGGAGGATTCCCGGGATTACTGGATATACCACAAGAATTACATGAGGAATTATTAATAACCTACTGGGATACAATGTTATTGAGAGATATTATTGAATCACATCCTGAATCTAAAATTAATGCCACAGTACTACGATATTTTTCTGATTCATTAATATCCCAAACAGCCTGTCCCATGACTACAACAAAAATATCCGAATCCATGAAAAAACTAAATTTTAATTTCAATATCGAATCTCTATATAAATACCTTGCTTATCTTTCAGACGCCTACATGATAAGAACTGTTGAATTCTATTCTGAATCACAGAGAGTTCGTGCCCGAAATTACAAAAAAGTTTATTGTATTGATTGGGCTTTAGCATTTGCTGTTTCGAAGGGTGCAGGAATTGATAAGACAAGAGCTTTTGAAAATATGATATACATCGAACTTTACAGAAGAGGTTATAAAATCTCTTATTACAAAACAAGGGAAGGTTTTGAGATTGATTTTGTAGTTCAGGATAATGCAGGGTCTATTCAACTTTTTCAGGTTAACTACAGTCTTGAGAAAGAGGATGTTCTTAAGAGAGAAATAAGAGCAATAGAATTGTCAGTTAATTTCTTAAAGGCAGATAAAGCCACAATTATTACTGTATATGAAGAAGATCATCTTCATGGAGAGAACATATATATTCTTGTAATTCCTGCCTGGAAATGGCTATTAGAATAATATTTTTTTACCCTTCTATAAATTATGTCCATTCTTTGGTGAATAGAGGGACAGGCTCACAGACCTGTCCCTGGGGTTTGTATCTATGCAGCTTTGATTTTGATTGATCGTGGTTGTTTCTCTGGACTCTTTTCAATATTGATTGTAAGAACTCCATTGCTGAAAGAAGCATTTACTGCTTCTGCATTTGCATCTTTAGGAAGAATAAAGTTTCTGGAGAATACCAAACTACTTCTTTCTTTCAACAAAAAGTTTGGTTTTTCTGTTTTATCAGAATCTTTACCTTCAGACTCTTCTATTATAGAAGATATAAGAAGTTTATTATCTTCGATTTTTAAATCAACATCTTTATCTGAAAGACCTGGTAGTTCAACTTCCAAAACATACCCTTCTATACTTTCTCTTATATCTACAGTTGGATTCCTTCTTCTACCTGATTCACCTAATGTCTGATTATTTTCAAACATATTATTCAATACTTTGTCAAAATCTCCAAATAGGTTTGATGGTCTGTTTACTAAATATCTCATGTCACGCCTCCGTAAAATTTATTGTCAACCACTATATAGCAAGAGGCATGCCAACTTTTATTCTAATTTGTATTTCCTTACATTGTAAACAATTACTTATTGTACATATTTAATAAAATGATATCGGGGTAATATTAAGAAATGACATCTTGGGCTATTTTTACCCTATGTGTCATTTCTTCGTTTACTGAGTGTCATAATTACCCGTTATATGCATTTCCAAAGCATTATCGGGGTTAACTCGTACCAAAACTTTGTCAAATATCAATCCTCTAAGCCCTGGCACTTTTATCTTAACAATCTGCCTATCTTTTACTCCAAAATCTTCTGCATCTTTTGTGTGCATATGAATGTGTCTTCTTGCTGCAACTACCCCGGGAGTACCTTCTATATCACCCGAATCCCTTAAGACTGGAATAATTCCCAGAGTCGAACCATTGGTAAATGATATTTCCAGTTGCGTATAATCCCTTGCAGGTCCAACCACAACAACATCTTCTATAGTTCCTTCCTTTCCGCTCACTGTAACTCTTTCATTACATGCAAATTGTCCGGGAATTGTCAGGTCAAACCATTTTGTAAGCTTATATCCCTTTCCAAATAACTCTTCTATATGATTTTCTGTTAAATGGATATGGATATCTGATCTGGCTATAGGTAATTGCGTTCTCATATCGATTCCTTTTAGTAAAAATATATTTACCAGAATAACATAGAGAAATATCAAAGACAATTATTTAAATTTAGAGTTGCAGTTATAATAATCAGATAATTTTCTCAAAAATCATAAACTCATATAAAAACTAATTCTTGACAGATAAGTAAAATGCATTTACATTACTTATATACTAATCTTTAGGATGTTATCATGAAAAAAATAACTATTTTTATATTAACTCTAACCACGTTACTAATATTTTCAGCCTGCAGACCTAATAATATGTCAGAAATAAAATCTAGTGCTTTAAGATCTGCTAAATCAAATGTCTCACCAATGTTCCTTGAGAACCTGGATGTCAAAGAAGCTTTGGCTCTGGCTAATAAATGGAAAACCAGCAATCCGGAAGTGACCAGTTTCATAACAACTGAAAAATTAAATTTTGAGTTTCCTGATAAAAAGAAATTTGTAATTTCGCTCCCAAATGACAGTATGATGATTGCCATTGCTCCATATATTGATAAAACACACAGATGTGCAACACATTACATTTCCGGATGTCAGGGAGAACTTGTAGATGTTCCAGTAAAAGTAGTGGCTCTAAAAGATGATGGGACTGTACTCATGGACAGAACTGTAACTACAATGTCAAACGGGTTTATTGAACTATGGCTACCGAGAAATATTGATATTACACTTACACTGGAAAGTATGAACAAAAAAATTGAAGGGCAACTGACAACTTTTTCTAACAGTAATACATGTATTACAACAATGCAGCTGCTCTAGAATTATTACTAATCCAAAATGTTAGGGATTGAAGAGGAAAGACCGGCCCTGTTGTAGGGGCACCCCTTTGTGGGTGTCACTGCAACAGGGCAACACCCAATTTATTTTTTAAACCCATACAATGGACCAAAATTAGCACAGGCTCTATAGTCTGAACCTTCTTTATCCATTCCGAATGATGCCCATGCAGAGGGTCTGAATATTTTATCTTCATCCACATTATGCATATTCACAGGTATTCGAAGTATAGATGCCAAGGCTATTAAATCTGCACCAATATGTCCATAACTTATAGCCCCGTGATTAGCACCCCAATTTGCCATTACAGAATAAACATCCTTAAATGCACCTTTTCCAGTAAGAGACGGAGCAAACCATGTTGTAGGCCAGGTTGGGTTTGTGCGCTTATCGAGAACATCATGAACTTCCTGTTCTATTTCCACAGTATAACCTTCGGCTATCTGAAGAACCGGTCCCTGGCCTTTTACAAGATTTATTCGGGACATAGTTACTGGCATATTACCTTTAGTAAGAAAATCTGTAGAATAACCACCACCTCTAAAATAACCCAGATCTGCTGGACAAAATTGTGTAGCTTCAAGAGATTTTTTTATATCTGCATCTGTAATATCCCAGAACTGTTTCATAACAGGTTTTCCATCAACGGACATTTCACCTGCACCATCCAGTGCTGTTGAACCGGAATTAATTAAATGGATCAAACCTCCAGCGCCCTTACCTGTAAGTGTCTTTCCTGTAACCTTTTTAACTGCTTCTGCACTCCAATATGTTCGTACATCAGAGAAAATCTGAGCAGTACCTGTTAAAAGGTGGCCAAAGAGCATTGATGCTCCATTTAAACTGTCATTCTCTGTTGCAAAAACAAAGGCTTCCCTAATTCCATTCCAGTCAAAAGATGTATTAAGAATGGTTTCCATAAAGTCACCATTCGGCATAAAATCTGTCCAGTGACGCTGTCCCTGAAAACCTGCAGCTATAGCATTATGTCCAAGAGCTTCCTCTCCCCAGCCCATATCCTTTAAGACAGGGTTACCTATCATTAAATCTCTTGCAATAAGGGCCATTTTTACTGATGTTTCCCATTCCTTATCTTTTTCTTCTCTGGAATGCTGATTTTCATGTTTATTAGGATCCACTCCCTCTATGCAGTTTTCTTTAGTCCAGGCCATAGCTTTTTGAAACTCATCCTGATCGAAGATATCCAGGTTTAATCTACGGATAAATTCACTCATATCCACGTACTCATTACGCATTCCAAGGTAATCCTGAAAAAAGTCTTCATTTACAACTGAGCCTGCAATTCCCATAGAAACTGAGCCCAGTGAAAGATAAGACTTTCCCTTCATTATAGAAGCTGCAAGTCCTGCACGAATAAAGGTAAGTATCTTTTCTTCTACATCTTTTGGTATATCAGTATCATCAGACTCAGTAACTTCTGTTCCATAGATACCGAAAGAAGGGAGCCCTTTCTGATTATGCCCTGCAAGAACGGCTGCCAGATAAACAGCACCTGGTCTCTCTGTTCCGTTGAAACCCCACACAGCCTTTGGACGAATGGGATCCATATCCATTGTTTCAGTTCCATAACACCAACAAGGGGTAACAGTCAGTGAAACACCTACATCTTCTTTGTCAAATTTTGCTGCACATGCAGCAGACTCTGCTACTCCGCCGATTGTAGTATCTGCGATAATACAAACAACTTTTTCTCCGTTGGGATACCTTAAAGTTCCGGAAATTAAGTCTGCTGCTGCTTTAGCCATGTCATATGTCTGTTTTTCAAGGGATTCTCTGACTCCATCAAGACGGCCGTCAATAGTGGGTCTTATTCCTACTTTCGGATAATCACCTTGTAATCTATTATTAGTTTTCATATTATTCTCCTGATTCTTATAATGTAATCGTTTACATTATAAGTTACTCAAGCTTTTTTAGCAAGCAAAATGTTGTATCGAGAGGTATCGAGGGGTTATCTCATCCGAAATATTTTTAGATCTGTTTGAAGTCTTATTACTTGGAAAGCTTCATCTCTGTTTTTTTCGATACGTTGTAAAAGGAGCTCTGCAGCTTGTGTTCCAATCTCATTAACAGGCTGAGCAACAGTCACACTAGCATAACCCAGAATAAAAGATAATTCCAGATCATCAAAGCTGCCTATCCTTGGACTGTTATCCGGTTTATAACCACCAGCAATAAGATATTTAATGGCACCCATATGCATAAAATTATTGGCAATAAAAACCTGATCCGGAGGAATTTTTAGTTCCATTAGCTGCTTCATAAGCTTAAAACCACTATCCACATGGAAATTACCTATTAAAACAAGCTGATCCTCTATGACAAGTCCATATTCCTTTAGTGCCTGTTTATAACCTTCAAAACGTTCTCTGGCATTACTCAATTTAGGGGAACCACCAATAAAGGCTATTTTGTTTTTGTCTCTGGCAATTAGATAGGATACTGCCATATATACACCATTCTGATTATCTACTACTACTGCATCTGCTTCAAAATCTTCAGTTAATCGATCAGCAAATACAACGGGAATACCAGCATCAGTCAGGATTTTAAAATGGCTGCCTGAATTTGTCGAAGGTATTATTATAACCCCATCCACAGATTTTTCTATCAATAATTCGGCCCTGTGAGTTTCCTCCTCTATAGATTCATTGGTATTGCAGATTATAAGACTATAATCCAATCTTCCAAGAAACTCCTCTGCCCCCCTGGCAATGTTCATAAAAAAATCATTAGCAATTTCAGGGGTTATTAGCCCAATGGTTTTACTTCGACTTGTTTTGAGGCTTCTTGCAATTGTATTTACTCTGTAACCACTTTTAGTAATTGCCTCCAGCACTTTATCTCTGGTTAATTGTTTTATTCCTGGTTCATTATTTATTACCCGGGATACTGTAGCAGTAGAGACCCCAGCAAGTTCTGCAACATTTTTTATTGTCACTGCCATTTTATAGCTCCTCTGAGTATTTTCTGATTCCTTCAAGATAAAGATCACCACCATAACAATCATTAATAACTATAACAGGCATATTCTTAACTCTAAGCTTTCGCAGTGCTTCCGGGCCAAGGTCGTCAAAGGCTATTACTTCAGCTTCAACAATTGATCCTGACAACAATGCAGCCGCTCCGCCAGTAGCTCCAAAATAAACACCACATTTCCCTACAATTAGTTCTTTTACTTCTGCAGATCGAGATCCTTTACCTATCATTCCAAGCATACCTGCCTTAAACATTGAAGGAACAAAGGGATCCATTCGATAGCTTGATGTTGGTCCGGCAGATCCAATAACCCTGCCCACTGGAGCAGGAGAAGGACCAACATAATAAATAACAGAACCAGCTGCATCAAAAGGAAGTTGTTCACCCTTTTGAATCATATCCTGAAGCCGGGCATGAGCCATATCCCTTGCTGTATATATTATTCCACTTAATAAAATTTCATCACCTGCTTTTAGTGTTTTAATTATATTTTCTGTTAAGGGTGTATTTATATTTTTTTTGATATTACCCACCTATATTATCCTTGTTTTAACCCTGGCGGCATTGCATTGAATATTTACTGCCACAGGAAAAGTTGCAATATGTCTTGGAAATACTTCAACAAACAATTCCAGTGCTGTTACCTTTCCACCAAGGCCGGCAGGACCAATCCCAAGTTTATTCACTTCCAAAAGCCAGCTTGTTTCCAATAAGGCAATTTCCGGATCACTGTTCCGCTCTCCTATTTTTCGAAAAAGAGATTTTTTTGCCAGATATGCAACATAATCGAAAGTTCCACCAACTCCGACACCCACAATTATTGGGGGGCAGGGATTTGCTCCACCCCTTTTTACTGTTTCAAGAATAAAATCTCTTACAACTTCCACTCCATCAGAAGGCTTCATCATCTTAATACGGCTCATATTCTCTGCTCCACCACCCTTTGGCATTAGAGAAACCTTAACTTTGTCCCCCGGTATCAGTTCAATATGAACAATGGCTGGTGTATTATCTTTAGTATTAACAGGAGAAGTTAATGGGTTTTTTATAATTGATTTTCGAAGACAACCCTCTATATACCCCTCTCTAACACCCTGATCTACTGCATCCTGTATAATTCCACCAGTAAAACTAACATCCATACCAATTTCCAGATATACAACTGTAAAACCAGTATCCTGGCATATAGGTAGATTTTCAGCTTTTGCGATATTCTGATTTTTTAGAAGCTGACCTAAAACAGCCTTCCCAACAGGAGAAACCTCTTTCTCTATTGATAGACTAAGAGCATCTTTAAGGTCACAATTAGCTACTGTATTTGCTTCGATGGACAGTTCTTTAACTGCCCTGGTAATTATCTCAAGATCAATATTCCTCATAGGATAACCCTAAGTGGAATATTACTTTTTGTAAATGTATATTTAATTAAAGTTACATGAAATGTCATATTATTTTTTTAAAATTAAACCAGAGCTACTTATCTCAAAAAAACAAAAAAAGGGTTCGTAAAACGAACCCTTTTTTATTAATACAAACTACATCAATCGTAGAGTAAACCCTTGATATCAGCATCATCCATATTGTCTTTGTCATAAAATTTAGCACCTGTATCAACATCAGCAACGCTTTCGCCTTTGTAAGCTTTGTATGCAAGTTCAACTGCAAGATAACCTATAGAATAAGGATCCTGTGTAATTGAACCAAGAAAGTATTCATTTCTAACAGCACCTTTCTGAGCTGCACCGGCATCAAAACCAATTGCAACTAGTCCAGGATATTTAGAAGGCATATCAGCACCATCATTTGTTGCAGCTAATAAACCTTTTACAGTTGCTTCATTGGAACAGAATACACCAAGAACATTATCACTCTCAACTCTGTTTAATACTGCTGTAGCAGCTGCTGTTGTGTCAGTCATAGATGCTGAAGCAGGAACTACCATATAAATAATTACTTTATCTCCACTGGTAGGATTTTTACTATCAACATAAGCAGTATTTCCTGTAACTTGAATGTCTTTGGCACTCATGGAAGTCGTAGAAATAATTAAATCTAACATTGTATCTCTAAATCCTTTACCACGGCTTAATAAAGACTCCCCTGCAGCGTCCTGATTCATAACAACTATTGTAACAGGATTAGCAGTTGTAGCTTTTTCAATATCGCCCTTAATTACTGCAAACATTTTTTCTGCAGCTAATCCAGCAGCATTAAAATTGTCTGTAGAAGCATTCGCATAAATAGATCCAGAAGGAGCATTAGGAACACCAGAGTCAAAACCTATAACAGGAATACCTTTGTCTTTAGTAGCCTGTAGCTGATCTATTACAGAATCAGTATTTAGAGCTGCAAGAGCAATAGCAACAGGATTTTTTGCCATAGCATTGTTAAGCATATCTACCTGATCCTGAACATCACTTTCTGAGGCAGGCCCTTCAAAAGTCATATCAACTTCATACTTTGCTGCTGCATCTTTAGCACCAAGTTTAACCTGCTGCCAAAAGTCATGCTGTTCACCTTTGGAAACCACTGCAATGTAAGGTTTTCCATCATCTTTCTGACCTGCAGCAAATGTGGGCAGAGCCAAAACTGTAAATAAAACGAGTACTATAAGTACAATACCGATTCTCTTAGATATTTTCATATCATCCTCCTATAAATTAACCTGGAATAAGTTTTTCCCAGGCCTAAAACCATATTAATATCTGCCCTGGACTATTCCCCTTTTTTACTCCTTTGAGGGAGTTGCTATTTTAATTACCGAGGCCTTCTGAGTCCTGTATATGTCGAGTAATACTGCAACAATTACAACTACTCCAGTAAAGAATGTCTGATAGTGTGCCTGTAGATCCATAGAAGGGAGCCCTGCTCTAAGTACACTCATTATATAGACACCTATTAAAGTTCCAAATACAGTTCCTATTCCGCCAGACAGGGAGGTACCCCCTATAACTGCTCCCGCAATTGCATAAAGTTCAAAACCCTGACCCTGAGCCGGCATGACAGTTGTATATACTGCAGCAAAAGAAATTCCACCTATACCTGCAGTTGCTCCTGCAACAACATAGGCCATCATTTCCCATTTTTTGACATCTACACCTGATAACCTGGCAGCTTCTTTATTACTTCCAATTGCAAATATATAACGCCCCATTTTTGTCTTTGTAAGAATTATAAAGGCAATGAACGCTACCCCAAAAAGAACAAAGGCACCTGTAGGTATTGAGAAGCCATCATCCCCTATATACTTAAAAATACTCTTAAACCATCCATCTTCAGAAGCTCTGGTTGGAAATGTTGCACTTCTGACATTGGCAACAATAGAACCAACACCCATAGAGATCATCATAGTACCAAGAGTTGCAATGAAAGGGGGCAATTTTAAACGGCTTACCAATAAACCATTAATAAAACCAAAAGCTATGCCTACTGCCAGTATAAGTAGAAGAGAAATCCACATTGGCCATCCCCATGTTTTATAAGCCGTTCCACCGATTATAGCGGAACACATCATCACAGTTCCAACAGAAAGATCAATACCTCCGGAGATAATTACAAAGGTAACCCCAATTGCAATGAAACCAATATAATATGATGAATCAAAAATATTGACCATTGTGTCATAAGAAAAAAAGTTTCTACCGAACAGTCCAAAAAAGATATAAAGAAGAACAAGAGCAGCCGGAGCCAGAATTCTCTGAAGTCCTATGTCACTAAGGTTCTGTAATATATTGTTCTTTTTGCTCAAATTTTCCATTGTTTAATGCTCCTGATTCTAATTCTTATACTTTTGCATAGTGGCATATTTCATAATACTTTCCTGACTTGCATCTTCAATTGAAAGCTTTCCTGTAATTCGCCCCTCACTCATTACAACTATTCTGTCACTCATTCTAAGGATTTCCTGTAGCTCTGATGAGATCATAATAATCGATTTTCCATCTTTAACAAGCTCATTCATTAGTGTATAAATTTCACTCTTTGCTCCTACATCAATACCCCTGGTAGGTTCATCGAATATTAGAATATCACTGTTTTTTATGAGCCATTTTGCAATTACAACTTTCTGCTGATTTCCCCCGGATAGATTTTTCAACAATTGGTTCAGGGAAGGCGTTTTAATCCTAAGTCTTTCGACAAATCCTGAGGTTACCTTTTCTACTTGTTTTGCATGGATAAAGAGACCATTCTCATACATATCATAAGAAGCCAAAATGGCGTTATCACTTACACTTAAGCCGGTTGCAAGACCATATCTTTTACGATCCTCAGATAAATATCCTATCCCATGAGATACGGCATCCATGGGACTCGTAATATGAACAAGTTCACCATTTATCCGGATTTGACCGCTCTCAATTTTATCAGCTCCGAAGAGTGCCCGGGCTGTCTCTGTTCTGCCAGCTCCCATTAAACCGGCAAACCCCAGGATTTCACCCTTACGGAGATCAAAGCTGATATCTCTGACCATTCTACCGGCATTCAGTTTATCTACCTGGAGAACAAGCTCAGCCCCTTCGGGCACATTACTTTTAGATTTAGGTTCTTCGTATATAACCCGGCCAACCATCATGCTTATTATCTCTTCTTTAGAGACATCTAAAGTAGTTTTGGTTCCAACATACTCACCATCTCTTAAAACAGTCACCCTGTCTGTTATCTGGTTAATTTCATCCATTCTATGGGAAATATAGATCATACCAACACCCTTGGCAGCCAGATCTCTCATAATAGTGAAAAGTTCATTAATTTCAGTTTCTGTAAGAGCAGCAGTAGGTTCATCCAATATTAATATTTTAAGATCATGAGAAACAGCTTTTGCTATTTCCACCATCTGCTGTTTTCCAACAGTCAAATTTCCAAGCATTTCAAGTGGATCAATATCCATATTCAGCCGGCCGAACAGTTCTAAAGTTCTCTTATATTGAGCTTCCTTATCAAGTATCAGACCGCCTAACTTTGTAGATTCCCTTCCAATAAATATATTTTGGGCTACCGTCAGCTGATCCATCATATTTAATTCCTGATGAATAATTCCAATACCTTCCTCAAGAACTTCTTTGGGGTTCCCAGGTTTGTACGGCTTACCCAGATAAATAATATCTCCTGAATCCTTTGGGAATATCCCTGTCAGCGCTTTCATCATAGTAGATTTACCAGCTCCATTCTCTCCTACCAGAGCATGGATCTCACCTTCATAAAGGTCAAAATTCACTCCCTTTAAGGCATGAACTCCTGTAAAGCGTTTATCAATATTTTTCATTGAAAGGACAAGATTATTTGTTTCAGACATTCCCAATCATTTCTCCTTAGGATGCATAACCGAGCAGCAACGAAGTTGCGACCAGGTGACGAAGTCCCGACCAGCCTAAGGATGCTGAGATCGTTTCTCGGAACAAGTTCCTGCGAGACGACTCATTGGCGAGCAACCTTTTTGCTTAGAAGAATTATCACCCGGATTTAGCAATAGCGAAATGGAAAATATTACGGAATATGTTTAAAATATTCTTATTTAATCAATTGCTTACCGGAAACAACAATTCCTGATATTCCCTTTGAAACATATTTTCTCTGGTAATTAGAATTGATCCTGTATCAATAAACGTTTCTATTTTGTTGCCCTTCAGGTAATCAACAGCAGTCTTTATTGTGATATATCCCATATTATATGGTCTCTGAACAACAGTCGCCTTGATTATCCCCTCTTCCAGATATGAAAGTTCACGGACTGCACTGTCAAATCCAACTACGAAGACTTTACCCTCTGCATCCATTTCATCAATGGCTCTTGCAACTCCCAGAGCAGCTACTTCGTTCAAAGCAACTACCCCACCAAGACTCTCATCTTTCAGAAGTTCCAGGGTAATTAGATATGCTTTTTCCTGTTCTACATCGCAAAACCAGGTACCTATAACATTTTCATCTAAAAGTGCTTCTCTAACACCTGCTTCCCTGTCTATGGCAGTTGCTGTTTCTTTTATATGACTTACAATAGCAATAGATTTTCGACTATTGAGCAAAATAAGCCTTTTCATTTCATCCCCTGCTTTATTTCCAGCATCTATATTATCAGTAGCTATAAATGATACAGGAATATCCGACTGAATTCCTGAGTCCATGGTTACTACAGGTATTCCCAGTGCATCAGCTTTTTCGACAGAGCCTACCAGACGCTTATAATCATTAGCTGCAAGAATTATTATAGGAGGTCGTTCATCAATTACAGCATCCATTATATTAATTTGTCTATTTATTTCTTTTTCATATCTAGGACCGGTAATCTTTACCTCAACTCCAAATTCCCTGGCTGCCTCGTCAATCCCCTGAGTAACCACATCCCAAAAATCCATAGGTTGTCCTTCAATGGATTTCATAACAATTTGAATAGGTTCCGATAAATCAAGTTCCTCCGGTGTTTTTTGTTCATAAAGAATTGATAGTGCAATAAATAATATAAATGCTGCAACAAGACTAAGTAGAATCAAATACCAGTTCTTCATTATGCCTCCAGTGTTTCTGATGGAATCAGGACAGTAATTCTGGTGCCACTTCCAGGTGTACTAATATATGAAAGACCATATTCCTTCCCAAAATAAAGCTGTATACGTTCATGTACATTACGAACGCCCATACCCTGTTGGGAAAGTTGGTGAGAATTAGATGAAGTATCAAGATTTTGGTTTAATTCTTCAAGTTCTTCAGTTGTCATACCTTTTCCATTATCTACAACTTCCAGTTTAATATTCCCATCCAGTTCTTCACCTGTAATCTGAATCAAGCCCTTATGATCTACTTCTTTTATTCCATGATAAATTGCATTCTCAACAAGTGGTTGTAGGGTTATCTTCAGAATGGTATGGGTATATAAATCTGGATCTATATCAATTGAGTATTCAAATTTATCTTTATAACGCATTTTCTGAATAGTCAGGTAAGATTCTACATGGGCTATTTCATCGGTAATTTTAATAATTTCCCTACCTTTACTTATACTAATACGGAAAAGTTTAGACAAAGCAGAGGTCATAAGGACAACTTCTTTATTTTGTCCCATTTCTCCCATCCAAATTATAGAATCAAGAGTATTATAAAGGAAATGAGGGTTAATCTGGGCTTGAAGTGCTTTAAGATCACTCTTTCGTTTTAGTTCCTGCTCTCTTGTATTAGCCTCCATGAGGTTTCGGATATGACCTACCATAGTATCATACTCCCGAGCCAGCTCTTTTATTTCATCAGTTGCCCTAATTGAACCTACCAGCCTAAACTCCCCTGTATCAACACTCTTCATAATATCCTGCAATTTTCTGACAGGTTTAGTTATTCCAGATGAAATTCTATTTGTTGCAAGGCCTACTATAAGAAAAAGAATCAATCCCAAAAGAGAATATGATATTTGTACATACCGCCAGTCAGTTACAATATCACTCTCATGAGTTACACTGACAACAAACCATCCGGTTATATCTGATGTTTCTATCATAAAATATTTTTTATCAGCAAAAAAAAACTCATCTTCAGTGTTTTTCAGCAGTGCATAAATTGAATCAATAGGCTCACTCCTTATATTACTGTAAACCAACTGCTGGGTAGGATGAAATATATAATTACGATCTGAATCAATTATAAAATTATACCCCTTTCTCCCTACAACTAAAGACTGACAAAGTTCCTTAATTCTGTTAAATTTTAGATCTACAAGCATAACACCCAGGGATTCATTCTTATCGACTGACAGAATCTCTCTACTAAGAGAAACAACCCATGAATATCTTCCTTCCACTAAATTTTGAACATAAGAGGAAGAAACAACTGTCTGCCCGCCTGCATCCATAGCTTCTAGATACCAGTCTTTTTCAGAAACGGAAGTCCAGGGGTTCAAATTCGAATCAGGATCAGCTGTAATTACTAATCCATCCCGACCAATTATTATAATATCTGAAATATCGTTTCTAGCCTTGATATAATTACCAAGTCGCTGCTGAATGGAAAGATAAGAGGGAGAGCCTGAATTTGCTCCATTTAACATATATTCTATTATTTCAGGATCATCCTGAACAGCTTGGGAAATTTGCTCCATACCTGAAATATAAGAATCTATCTGAGTTACAAGTTGCCCAAGGAGTGTTCTGTTATTCTCAAGAGTTGAGCTCCTTAAAGCATTAATGGTAAACCGAAAAGAAACAAGCTGCATAATAAAAACCGCAACAAATATCATAAGAGTAAATATCATGTAAATTCGGGATTCGAGGCTACCGAGACCCAGTCTTGCTTTCAACCTGAAAGGCTCCTTCTATATTCCATGGGCGTCATCCCTGTTGCTTTTTTGAATATTATCGAAAAATACCTGGGATCCATATAACCTGATTTTTCAGCTACTTCATAACTTTTAGAATCTGTAGTTTTTAATATTTTTTTTGCCTCTTCAACCCTGCAGGAAGTCAGATACTCAATAAAAGTCTGCCCTGTACCTTCTTTAAATATTACACTGAATTGACTTACAGAGAGATAAAGTTCATTGCATATATCCTGAAGAGAGAAAGCACTGTCACTCAGCCGTTCCTTAATTATTCGCCTGGCTTTCTCTACCCGGGATAATACTGCATCATTCCTGAAAACCTGAACCCTCTCTTCTATTATAGAAATTAATTCTAAGAAAAAATCCCTGGCATATTTGAAAGAATCAAAATTCCGAGGTTGATATGGAAAGGAATCATTTTCTCCTGAGAACAATTCCATTTCCTGTACAAAGCTAAGAAATAACAGGTGTATTCTGGTAAAATAATGATATGCTTCAACAGGGGTAATGTATAATTCCTCGAGATATACAAATATATTAAGAAGGGCTTCTTCAGTATGTTCTTTCCTTCCTGTTTTAAGCTGATCCGATAGCATTCTTCCTAGCTCATCAATTTTTTCAGGGGCAATTTTACCCCGCCCTCTTACTTCCTTTATTGATAGTATCTGGGAAAGTCCAAGCACTCTGGAATAATTTACTGCATTTCCAGCTCCATTATATGATCCAAGAAGGTGGTCAAGACTACTGACAGCTTCACCACATCCAACAGAAATTTGATCTTTTTCAGACCCAGGATTAAACTGAAATGACATTTCTGCCAGATTCCGTGATCGAAGTTCAAGGGTTTCTATGCTGTCCCCCTGAAAGAGAATAACAATATTTTCCTCTCTGTTTGAAAAGATATCATCTTCGGTCTTTTTTCTGGTTTTAATAAATTCAAATAATGTAAGACGGTCCAATTCGTTCCAAGTATCGGGAACTAAAACCAAACTCACCAGGTAAAATCTTCCAAGATCCTGCCATTCGAAATATTCTTTTCTTTGATTAATGCTTAACTTGTCCAATTTTCCGGAAACAAGCCTATAAAGAAATCTCTCTTTTAGCAGAGGGAAACTCAATCTTAATTTATCCCTCATAATTGTAGTTTGATTTTCCTTCTCAAGATTAGAATCAAGTTCTGTCCTGACTCGTGCCAATACCTGAATAAGTTCCTCTGCGGTTATTGGTTTTAAGAGAAATTCCCGAACGTTGGTTTTAACAGCTTCCTGGGCATATTCGAAATCATCATATCCTGTGAGCAAAAGCAGCATTATATCTGGATATTTTTCTGAAAGTATCCGACTCAAAGCAAGACCATCCATACGGGGCATGTTAATATCGGAAATAATAACATCTACATGATTACTCTCAAGATAATCCAGAACCTGAAGACCATGCTCAAAGACACAGACAAGGTCAAAACCATTATCAACCCATGGTATACAGTTTGAGATTCCGTCCCGGACAATTGCTTCATCGTCAACAAATATTATTTTGTGCATATATTACCTATGATTCATTCACAATCATATGGAATCCAATTCTCCCACAGTTGTAACTTGCCGGTATTTAACATCTGCAAACTCATTAAAATGAGCATACCCACATTTTATCTTTCTTTTTTCGCTTGTCTTTAATTCCTGACCTTCAGACTTTGTTTCGGCTACAAAGTAAACTGTTTTTTCATTCTTCTTTATTAATGCCCAGTCCGGATTATAGTTCCCAATTGGTGTTTTGATTTTAAACCAGAATGGAAGCTTGAAATAGAATTCTATATCATCTCTACTCTCACATTCTTTGGCAAAATTGTATTCAACATTGGAATCAAGGGGAACAAGATTACTGTAAATGGTTTTGTCTTTCTTGTTTATTTCAAAAGTCAGATTGTTTATGTGTATATCATAATCTTCAAACAATCGCATTTCATATTCTTTCTGTCCAATTTTTTCGTATTTGATGCCTTCAATCATTAACTCAGTAAGAACATCTTTTATTGCTAATATAGCATTATCCAGAAAAAGCTGTGGATTAATTAAGACATCTCCAATTCTTTTCGATTTTTTAAGAATTTCCAGAATTGTAAAACGGGTCAGCTCCGTTTTGCCCTGTATATAAAAAAGTACATCCGGAATTTTTAATACACCATCCAACGATGTTGTATAAGAAGCCCTTGTCTCCATTACAATACCTGCATGATCAAACCCAAGTGCTGTTTTCGTTGTTTTGATAACTGCTTTTCTACTAGAAGACATTTGGCCAACAGCTTTAGCAGCTTTCTTAATAAGGTCAGTAGTATCGTATTCCACCTGATAGGTAGTTTGATACTTAATCCTCTCCCAGATTTCCTTGAAATTTTCATCCAGTTCAAAGCCTTTTCTGTAGTTTACAGTTGTTCTTCTCTGTCTATTCTTAATTCTCCCTTTAAAAGATACTCCACAATCGTCTTCAATTTCCGACTGTAATTTTTTTGCAAAATCTTCATATGATTCGTTAGCGACAACCGTTAATCGGTTAATATTGGTATCCTGTATTCGTATTCCTTCCTGAGTTACCGAAAGTCTGAGACCTCTGCCTATTTCCTGTCTCTTTTTTAGTTCGGATTGTGTTTCATTCAAGGTACATATCTGAAAGACATTAGGATTATCCCAACCCTCTCGCAGGGCAGAATGACTAAAAATAAACCTCAAAGGCTCTATAGTATCTAAAAGTCGTTCTTTGTTCTTCATTATCAGCTTAAAGGTATCATCATCAGCGTGTGTATTCCCTTTGGTATCTTTCCATTTTCCTTTTTTATCAGCAGAGAAATAACCATTATGAACATCTTCTGCATTAAATGGAATTAAATCTTTGTAAGCTGATTTTAAAGATACTTCAGAATATATTTCTTCGAACCATTTAGCAAATTTACCTTTAACAGGGTGACCTTCAGAATTATAAGCACGGTAGTTGGCAACACGGTCTATAAAGAAAAGAGAAAGAACTTTTATACCCTTGCTTTTTAGCTTTCTTTCTTTAAGAAAATGCTCTTCAACTGTTTTTCGGATTTGAACCTTCATAATCTCATCGGAAAGCCCTCCAAAGGTATCACCTACGAAGACAATCTCTCCGTTCGATAGTTCAATCAGTTTCTCTGCAACATCAATACCGTTTATAATATATCCGTTTTTATAAATCTCTCTTTTATTGGATAAGTAGTATAAATCATCTCCAACCTTTGCGGTAATTGATTTCCTTTTAACACCGTCGGGTGTATTTACGTCTATTTTTAATTTGGAGGAGGTACGGGTTTTTGTAGCTGTTACTTTTTCCAAACAAAGATAAGCAGCATTAAAATCATTTTCAGTAACAATGGAATCTACTTCAATCTGTTTTACCAGACCCAGGTCGTATGCCTTTACAGGATCAAGGCTGTACACCATATTATACCGGTTTATATGGGTAGCTGAATATCGAAGAGTGCAAAGGGGATTCAGATTTTCTATAGCTTTCTTTCTTATTACTGTTTCCATGTTTTGAGGTTCATCTACAATTACAATAGGAGAGGTTGTCCGGAGGAATTCGATTGGTCTTTTGCCTGTCAGTTTGTCATTGGGTTTATTTATGATATTCTCATCTTTAGCAAAAGAATCGATATTGATAACAAGAATTTGTATATTATTGCTGATAGCAAAATTTCTTACATTGGACACCCGTTTTGAATCATATACATCAAACTTGACAGGCATTTTGTCATAGAGGTTCTGAAAGTGGTCAAATGTTATTTCAAGATTTTTTAAAACTCCCTCACGGATGGCAACTGAGGGAACAACGATAACAAACTTTTTAAAACCGTACTTTTTGTTCAGCTCATAGATTGTGCGCAGATACACATATGTTTTTCCGGTTCCGGTTTCCATTTCAACTGAAAAATTCATTCCGTCCAATTCGTCAGTAACATTTAACTCATTTTTCTTCTGTACTTCCTGAACATTATTAAGTATCTGCTCTTCGCTTATTTCAAGTCTGTTACCTACACCACCTTCCTGAAACATGTAGCTATTACTACTCATCGAGAAACTGAAATCTCCCTGATTCAGGGGTTGGCCTTCAAATATCTCTACAATAGCATTAATGGCATCGTGCTGGAACTGTTGGTTGGGGTCGAAGTGAAGTTTCATTTAGAGTTTTCAATCTGCTCAGAAAGATAATTTTTAATTCTTTCTTTATTGGAAAGAAGAGAAGAAAATTGCTTCTCACCAATATCACTAAACTTGGCGAGAACACGTCGATTAATAGTCTCCTGGTCTTCAAATATCGAAATAGAATTATATTTGAGCCCCCATCGTTCAAACTGATACATGGAAATCATAACATCCTTACACTTACTGTCATTAGGAATAGCAAAAATATAAAGAGGTTTTGGCATTCCATTAATACGGCAATCTACAATATATTTTTCTTCACTATCAAATACGGGATGTGTGTAATTAAATGTAACACGTTCTTTTGGTACAGAAATACTTACTAAGGTATGAAAATCCTCATAAAATATTGAGTATGTTGGTTCCACAGAAGCATTTTTTTGACCATTGGAGTCTTTGAATCTCAAAATTTCTTTAATGGTGCCAGGAAAAACCTTTTCATTAGAAACAAGACAATTTGTCTCTTCTTCTGTAAAATGATAGCTCACTTTTCTACACCACCTTCATGAAACATATAGCTATTATTTATTGAAAAACTGTGAACTCCCTGATTTAAGGATTGACCTTCAAATATACTGACAATTGCGTTTATAGCATCATGCTGGAACTGTTGGTTGGGGGTGAAATGAAGTTTCACTATATATTTTCCTCCACCTGTATTGGAATATTAATTCTATCCTTGATTTCTTCATAAATTGGTAAATCTATATCCTCTCCAATTTCAAAGGTAACTGCTAAACCATAAGCTACATCTTCATCAAGATGCTCTGCATATTCTCTGCAAACTACAGAAATTTGAATCGAATCACCGTCTTGAAAAGAAACTACATCAGCACCCTCCAGAACTTCATGCTGTATAGTACCATTCTTGACTTGCTGCCAATCGGCGTTAACTCTCTTTATACCAACTGTATCAGAAGGTGGTTCAATGGAGAGGTTAGCTTTTCGATATTTTTTACTAGCAGAATTTATTGGACTAAACCACGCTAGTGTAATTGTCAATCGCTTCATTATCTCTCGACCACTTATGCTTGGTGGTAACGGAAAAATAAAATCGTGTTTATCATCTTTCTTTATAGTACCATATCCGATAGCCGTTGCCCTTTGAGAAGTACATTCTAGAACGCGATTTATATTTGGTATTCCAAAACCTAAATAACGTGCAAGGATCTTTTTAAATTGTCTCGAATTATCACTTGTTTTCAATATTAACTCAATAATTTCTTTACTTTCATTCCATGATGCCCCATGAACAAGTAAAGCTTTTAAAATAACAGCTATATTATTAGCATCAATATCAATACTATTATCTTTCATCAATGCATCGAACATTTCATAAATTTTGGCTGTTGCTCTTGTTGCAAGGGCAGCAGAATTACTGGTGCCTCTCGTATATACATAGCGATTAGATTCACCACCAGTTATAGGAGATGTTGCAACACATTGACCTGGTGCTAATCCAGACTCAGAGATAAAATAATCAGCACTATGTGCAGTATATAATTGCTTTCCACCAGCAATATATAATTCAGGTTTTATTGAATTTTTATATCCTAACCCATGAGTAGAAATAGTAGAAGGCAAGTTATTGTTAGGTAAAATATCAATCCTATTGCCAATATTTTCTGTTGTTGACATATCTGCATGGATTGCACCTATTGTAATTGAATTAATGGATTCGGCCGGGGAAAATATTCTTCTGTTGCGAATATTATCATGTATTTTACTAATGGTAAGCTTTAGTACTTCATCATCTGAGAGTTTTTGTAATTCATCCGTGTTTTTATCCAGTTTAATATTTGTATTTATGTTACCAGCACTAACACAGAAAAGAATATTATATTTATAGGACAACCAGTCAAGTAATTTTGCTCCGGAACTTAATTGATTAAAAAACATTTTTCCAGAATCACCAATCGATAAATTTATCACTTTAATTGTTGGAGCTACTGCACCTTCACCTTCTTCTCCTTCAAATAATCTACGAACAGACCGTTCAATTAGATCTTCCATAAATTTTTCTTTAGGAATAATTTCTCTTTTGGGATCATTTACAAAATCATCAGAGTCAGGTTTCATTATAGGTCTAAAATAGACTGGCCTAACAAGAGGCTCTTCATTTGCATCCAATTCACCATGACAAACAAGCGAGGCCATTGCAGTACCATGTTTTCTTTCGTTTGTTAGATAAGCACTTTCAAAATCGTCAGGATCATCAATTATCAACCTATTTTTAAGAAGATTATGATTAGCAAAAGGAACACCATCAAATATAGCAACAATTGGTTCGCCTACAACACTGCCTGATTCAAATTCCTTTTCTGCTCCATTTGGATAAACAGCAACTTTACATTGACATACAGGACGAAAAACCATAACATCATCGCATGAAAAAACACTTGTATATTCAGAATTGATGACTTTTTCAATGCTTTCGGGAGGTAATTCAGCTTTGATTGCATGAAAACGTATTTCCTTTATATGACATGTTGTAATAATACTCCCATTATCATCATAGATCATTCTTTTAATATTGTTTTCAGCCTCAATTCTTTTTACTTCATTGTTTCGATACCATAATTCAACTTCAAATACTATTTTAGATGCAGTTCCTTTTTTCAATTCAATTTCATCATTCCAATAATTAATAATTCCTGTATCTTTCAGCCTATCTTGAATGTCCCATTTTCTTATTGTTTTTATCTGCTTAAAAATATCAACCCATTTCCCATATGGGCTTGGTAGTTTCTTCTCTCTAAAATCCCAATAGTCCCACAGGCTAAGGATTTTATTAATAGCCTGATTATTACTCATACTGAGAAACAGTCTACCACTCAACGATTTTTTATGGGCTACCATTATCTCATCATTAATAATATTTAATATTTCTGTCTTGTAATCAGCTAAGTCTTTAATAACAAATTGTTCGAATTCACCAATGTCTCTATCTGTTAGGTATCTATCTTTTCCTTTACCAATTGCCTCAAGAAAACCATTTTTTTCAAGTAAATTACAAATATGAATTGACTGATCTTTATTGATATCTTTAATCTTTTTTTTAAAAAGTGTTTTATTAATTTTTACACGTTGGAAGAAGATATCATTTGGTTCAACTTCTTCTTCATCAATTTCAGCAAGCCACTCCAAACCTTGAATGCTACGAACAGCTCTTTGAAAATCTTCAATTTGACCGATAGTTTCTATAACTAAGACATATTCTGGTTGAAGTCCATCTGCTATATCAGTAATAAATGATTGTTGCATTGATTTGAATTGGGGTGTAAGTCTATCTTTTTGAGCTGAAAATTCTGGAAAATGATAAGAAGAAGAGCCAAATCCTATTTTCTTCTTCTCTCTAACAGATTTTGAATACTTTGGAAAAATTAAAAGTGGTTTATCGGGCATATTATTTATCCTCTTCCCTTAAATTAACCATAAATCTTGATTCCCATTGTTTTAATTTTTCTGTTATAATTTTTTTTGTATTGTCCTGTTGATGACTTAATACTATTTGCCGTAACACATCCATACAAAAAGCTTCAATATCAGAATAGCTATATTCAGACAGTTTTTCAGCAAGGTTTTTTATATTATAATTAAACTTGATACCCGCTCTGGTTGTAAAATTATTAATAAATTGTACGATTTGAAAATTATTTGGTTTTTCCAAGTTTATTCTGATTTGAAATCTACGCCAAACAGCCTTATCAAGAAGTTCAGGGTGATTGCTTGCAGTAATTACGACTACATAGCTAGGGAGCCTATCCATTTGTAATAGTAAAGAACTAACAACACGCTTTATTTCACCAGTTTCTTTTGTATCACCTCTCTCTTTTCCAATAGTATCAAACTCGTCAAAAAAAAGAACACAATTACGTGTTTTTGCATATTCAAAAACGTGATTAAGACGAGAAGCTGTTTCCCCCAAATAGCTTCCAATCAGATTTTCATAGCGAATAATAAAAAATGGATACATTAAATGTGTGGCGATAGCTTCTGCAAGACTGGTCTTACCATTCCCTGGAGAGCCTGTTAATAAGATTCTATTTCGAGGTTCAATTCCATGAGAACGTAGTAGATCAGCTCTATGTTGTTCCTCAATAAAATCTTTACATATCTTTATAGATTGTTCTTCAATAATTAAGTCATCAAATTTTCTCTGGGGAACAACTTCAAAGACTAAATCTTTAGAATTTCCATTAGTACGAATCGTATTACCGTTATTATTACCATTTCCAGCAATAATTAAAGTGGCCAGTCTATCAGCCAAAATATTATGCTTCTTCCCCCGTTCATCCGCAATTAAACTTTCAACAGATTTACGAAACGAAACCATATCATTATTACTAGCCGATTGAACTAAACTAATTAATATATCTGCTCTTGCCATACCTACACTACCTTAAATTCAATTCCCGCATCTTTCATCTGCAGTGCGGTATTGGTTTTTAATTGGTCATTATTTTTAAATAATCGGTCAAGGGTTATTACTTTCTGAGGGTTTACATCAATAACTGTCTTAACTATCTTTTTGTCTACCTTTTCCAGAATTAAAGCAATTTCTGTATCGTTTACAAGGTAAAATCCCTCTTTTGGTTCAATTTTTGCAGTTAGTGGAACACCGGACTTTAGTAGAAGTTCATAAAGAACATCTTCTATCTTTGCATTTTCATCCAGTGGTTCAAGATGCTTCTGTAATTGCTCCAGGAGTTGTTCTTCAGTTTTAATATTTGTCTGCCAGATTTTAAAATTGGAATCCTGTAGTTTAAAGACCTTAACCCCTAAATCCTGATCACCGGCTTTACCATCCAAATCAAGCGTGCCTTCCTGTTCTTTCTTAATTTTTTTTATTACACGTCGAATACGTTCTTTACCTATTTCTGCAATGGTTTTGTAACCGGCTTTATATGCTTCTGATTTTTCGTCACATTTCTCGGGCAATTGGACAAGTATAGATTTACGGTTAGCACCGTCTTCTTTGTTTAAATCCAGGACAGCATGGGCGGTTGTGGCCGAGCCAGAAAAGAAGTCGAGGATGATATCTGCTTCTTTTTCGGTACAAAGTTGAATCATTAGGCGTATTAATTGTGTAGGCTTCGGATTTGTAAATATCCCGGCTAAAGCTAATTTTTTCAATTCTTCATTAGCTTCGTGATTATGACCTGCATCTTTATATTTCCAAATAGTAACCGGTGTAACTCCTTCTTTTACTTCACTTAGAAAGCTTTTACGCTGTGGTACCTGTTTCCCATCTTTGCCAAACCAAATTTCATTATTATTGTCAAGACGTTTCATGCTTTCGTCATTGAATCTTCGATAAGTTCCTTTGGGTGGGTTCCATACTACACCATTCTTAAATGTGAAAAGTCCTACACTACTTTCAGAACCACTTTTTGCATGTAATGGAGTGGCTTTCCATTTGCCTTTTGGATGCCTGTCGGGATTAGAATATGCTTTTAATTGTTCTTCTGTTCTTTCTTGTAAATTAAATATAACGTTTTCTTTTTCCCTTCCAAAAACCAATATATGGTCATGATTATCTGAAAACCATTTGGCATCATTAGCTCGTGTATACTTTTTCTCCCAAACGACATTCGCTATAAAATTTTCCTCTCCAAACACTTCATTCATCAAAAGACGTAAATTATGCACCTCATTATCATCAATAGAAACAAAAATAACCCCATCATCCCGCAGCAGGTTCCTTGCAAGAAATAACCTTGGATACATCATGGAGAGCCAATTACTGTGATAATGGCCGCTGTCTTTACTGTTTTTCCTAAACAAACCCTCCCGGGTTAGATAGCCGGTTTCATCTTTATCACCTATTCTGCTTAGGTATTCACCTTTTGTTTCTGAAAATTTATCCGGATAGATAAAATTGTCATTACCTGTATTGTAAGGAGGATCAATGTATATCATCTTAATTTTTCCAAAATAGGACTTCTGCAAAACCTTTAACACCTCAAGATTTTCACCTTCAATAAAAACATTCTCAGTAGTATCGAAATTCAGGGATTCATCTTTATCTGGTACCAGTGTGGCAGTTGTTGGAGATTGTAAAACCTTAAAAGCATCGGACTTGCCAGCCCAGTTTAAAACATAACGTTCGTTTTTAAATTCAACATCTTCTCCAAGAGCAGCTTTTAACTTTTCCCAGTCAATTTTATTCTCGCTAAATGCCTCAGGGATGACTTCTTTGAGTTTACTCAGCTTTTCTTCTGTAATATTAAGTGACTTTCCATCCATATCTACTTTTATCCCTAATCCTCTTGTACTAATCCTTATTATATATGGAAAATCTTTAAAAACAAGTTATTCCGTAATTCATGGTACAGACGTTGCCTGGTCGTGCGCTTCGCTTACTGCTAGGCTATGCAACCTTAGCATGCAACGTCTCTACACAAAATCTTTAACATCAATCTCCTTATTCCCTTTTTCATGATGTGCAATTAGGAATGAGGAGACACCTGCTGTTACTGTATCTATTAAAACACTAAAGCTAACTAAAATTGGAGCTATGGATCCAATAATTAAATACCCCTCTTCAAGTCCTTTACCGTATAATTTACACATTGCTGCCAGGGATACAAGAATACCTATCCCAGGAACTGTACCAGCTAAAAAAGAGCTTAGAATACTAAAAAGCATAATCCATAATATACCTAATGGACCAATAGCAAGACTTGAATATGATTTCAATATTAGAACAAAGGTTATACTCGTTGCAGCAGCAGTTCCTGCCTTTCCAAAAAGTGTAAAAATGGGCAATGTTGCAGATCCTATTTTACGAGGGACTCCCAGGTTTTCTTTGACATGGAAAATTAGACTAGTCAGAGTAAAATAACTATTGCCTGATGCCGCCGCGGCTAACGAAGGACCTAGGATTGCATATATAATTTTATATGGATTCTGTTTTCCTCCAAGAAAATAGATCACTGCAGGGTAGATTCCAAATATGACTAATGTTGTATTAATTGTAAGAAGAATAACAAGCTGATGAAATAGAATTAATTGTGGTGTATGAATAATCTGCATTGTAAAATTAGTTGCAAGAATTATCATACCAAAACCAAGGATTTCTACAATAAAAGATCCCACATGATAAAGTATTCTGGACATTGCATCAAAAAGTTGATAAGCAGGTCTTGTCATAACTTTATCGAAAGTAAAATTATATCCAAGTATAAATCCAAGAAATGTTACAGGAAGAAGATAATTGCTGTTATCAGAAAAAACCTGGAAAAGACTCTTTGGAAATATTGAAGTGAGAATATTCTTATATCCAGGAAAACTATAATTTACCTGGTTTTCAATAATAATTGGAATTCTATCAGGAGAAAATAGTAAAACAATTCCTGTTGCTAC
>JAQIBN010000253.1 GCA_027859095.1 Spirochaetia bacterium
TTTCCTCCCTCTATATGAAGGTGTTTACCTTCAACAAGAAATTTGGCAACCTTGCGCCTGGCTTTTTCAATCAACCTGGTAAAAGTCGAACGGGATATTTCCATCTCCATTGCAGCCTCAGTGTGCTCCATACCCAGATAATCAGCCAATCTTAAAGCTTCAAACTCATCCAGGCTCAGGGGAAGAGGCTCTAAAACCTGCCTCTGTATTCCTACTGGTTTAAAATCTGCATGCAACGGCGGTTGGTAAACAACTCGCTCTTTTTTTGGTCGTGACATAAGCTATCCTTATTCTTGATTTTAATATAATGCACTTATGTGCATAAGTCAAGAGCATTTGCAAAGATTTACTCTTTACATTTTTTATTAATAATATTTCTTCAAGATTTTTTATTCTCTCAAGCCGACATCCTCGCACCAGATGAGGGAACCAATAGTGATTACGGCTATCTTAATTCCCGGACAGTGACCCAAGCGTCCGGATGGGACCGGACCAAAAGTAATCATTCCTTCTTTGCTTTCACTGCTTTGGGTTTTTATTCCAGAATAGTTGCGCAATAGTGACACAGCTCAATCCTCTCCCCCCAACTATTGATAGTTTATTATGATAAATGTCAGGAGTCAATGATTCACTGGTTCCTTGATATAATTATGCTTTATAAACAGCAGTCAAACTATTGCTCCTGAGTGAGGAGGGGGGGGGTCTCTACAGTTTTGGTAGAACCATTTTAAATAAATCCCTTTTTACCATAGACTGTAAACAGGGTAATTGGCATAAGTCAGAAAGCCAAGCCGATAGGAGATATAATTGTATGGATATTCAACAGAAATTGATTGATTGTGCTTCTGAACGGCTTAAGGGACAGCAGGTAAAAAACTGCACTTTAGACCTGGTTATAGCGGTATGGAGCTCGCTAACGGCCGGATAGGTATCGACGGTACACCATCTAACAACGCTAGATCCTGTATTCACACCAGGAGCGCTGGTAAAATTGCGGGCATGCCTGCAGGTGAACTTCTGAGCTGGCTCGTAAGCGACCCCGACTACTTATGTAGAAATATACTTATTCCTGGAAGATTACCCCCCCCCTTCAGATTATTTCCCTTGCTACCGATTCTGCTGCAATTATAATAGGATACATGGTAGGAGATGCAGTTAAGAGTGGATGTGTTCCAAACTGCAGCGTTACAAGGTCAATAGCACTCAGACCATGCTGAATAGCCATTCCAAGCACATTAATCAGCTCTCCTGCAGATTTACCCGAAACAACCTGAGCCCCCAAAAGTGTTCCTCCACTTTTAGAAAAGATTAGTTTCACAGTTTGAGCTGATTTATCAGGGATAGTACCAGGGTGCCTGTCAACCGCATTTGATTTTCCAATTCTTATTACAAACCCTTCACTTTGCGCTGTCGCCTCAGTGATTCCAGCAGCTCCCATAGCAAGACCATCAATAGCAGAAGAAAATATTGAGATATTGCCCTTATTCTGCTTTACCAGTTTAATTCCAAAGAGATTCATACCGGCAACACGGGCATCATAGGTAGCGGTAGAGGCCAGCATCAGCTTGGTTGATTTTCTGGTAAAGAAATCCTTATGTTCTGCACAGTCACCTGCAGCAAAAACATCTTTTACGGAGGTTTTCTGGTATTCATCAGTCCAGATTGCATCGTACCTGCCCATAAAAAGACCAGCTTCGGCAGCAAGTTTTGTATTTGGCTTATACCCGGTTGAAAGAATTATAGCATCAGCATCAAGAACATCACCATTATCCAGTTCTATGGCCACAGCCTGGCCGTTCTTCCCAATAATCCGTTTAACTTTACTACCTGTTCTGACATCAAGCCCGGAACTTAGTATTTGTTCGTTTACAATGGCAGATATGTCCTCATCAAAAGCAAGAGGAAGTACCCTATCCAGAGCTTCTACAATAGTAACCTTTTTCCCTTGTTTACGAATTTCATCACTCACCTCAACACCTATAAAACCAGCCCCAATGACAACAACATTCTTTGCTTTGGATATTGGCTCCAGCATCCCCTTCAGGTATTCGTAGTCCTTTGGAATTATAAAGACACCCTTTTGTCTGACACCTTCGATAGGAGGAGTAAATGGAGTAGAACCTGTAGCAAAAACAAGTTTGTCATAACTAATTTCAGTCTTGAACGTAAGAATTTTTTTCTCTTTGACACTAACTTTTTCAACTTTTTCTATTAGAAAATCAACACCAAGTTTTTTTATAGGATCAATTCCCATCTTATTTTCATCGATTGAATTAAGAGTTGAGAAAATATAGGGAATACCACAGGGAACTAATGATATCTCCTCCATTCTGACAATAAGGACACTCTTTTCAGGATTCGCAAGTTTAGCCGTTTTAGCAGCTATAAGGCCTGCAGCAGACCCGCCAATAACAACAAGATCATAGTTCATAAATACCTCCATTCAAATAATAAGTATAATATATAAATAAATTCAAAAAACAAACTTTATTAATTTAATAATTACAATAACTAGTATTTTTTCACATATAAATACACTATATTTCTGCCTGTCATTGGACCAGGCTGCATGTGCGAGCAGTGAGCTTGCGAACGACCAGCACCCATTCCATTAGAGCCTCTTCTGTCACCTCTTGGCATAATGTTACCTCCTGCCATGATGGCCATGTCCCCGACAACAATTTCCGTGACCGAATCCACCGGCAAGATCTATCAGATTCCCTGACCCGCAGGCGGGACATTTGATAATATCAGAATCAAATCCGATATTGAACATATGCCCACAATCATGACACTTAATCAAGTTCCCACGGAAATG
>JAQIBN010000017.1 GCA_027859095.1 Spirochaetia bacterium
ATTCAATTTTATCCCTTTGGAAAGAACTTATTTTTGCTATTCATGCTTTTTATGATAAAGATTATTATGAAATGGAAGCCAGGTTTAATAATATTGATATTAAATCAGACCTGATAAAATTCAAACCTCTTCTTTTACACTTAACAGGTAAAAGGCCGATACAAAATTTAAGCCACAAACAGAATATATTTATTGATAATATAATTAAGGACAGATCTTTCATTCGCAGTGTTATTACAGAAATTATTGAAAGTCTTGAATATGATATGGAAAATCTATTTCTTGAAACTACAAATCTTATGTTACAGGATCTAAACCGGAACTATAAAGAACCTGCACATAAATTTGCAATTTGGAGTATAAAAACAGCATCAAGGTATAAATATTCACCAACTGAACTTATAGCCACCTGCAAAAAATTATTTGGGAATACCCTGGCATACAGGCTGACAGCAATAGCTATGGAAAAAGAAGAACCCGATATTAGTCTACTTTTTTGGATACAAAGTCTGCTATCCAGACTTAAATCCAAGGATCTTACGTTAGAAGAAACTGGTGCATATTTTACAATTTTTTCACGACTCTCAGAAAAAATTAACACAAGTCAGGATAAATTTTATCTTGATAGCCTGAGTGGTCTTATTATTAGTATGGAATTTGAATTGAATAATAAGTTTAGAAATATTACTAATAATAAAGAAGTATCCGATAATCCATTCGAAATCCTTATTAGCCTAAGCACTATTTATTCTTCCCTGAATGAAAACAGAATAAGATTTGATGCTTTAAATACATTTTCTGATAAGAAAACCACTGATATCATATTGGATCAATCTCCCAGCAGAATTAAAGCACAAAAGAAAGGTAGCAAACCAGTACAGCTTAGCCTATTTGATTAGGACGGATCCTTAGGAGTAAGAATTGGAAACAGTAAATTTATTTAAACTTTTTAATATATCAATTGAGACCGAAGATAAGGATCTTGAAGAATCCTATAAGAAACTTAGACAAAAACTTGTCTCAAACAGTGAAAAATCTGAGCTTCTTGAAAATTTCAACTTGATCTCCACTAAAGAAAAAAGGTATCTCTATTTATTAACTTCCACAAAAGGGTTCCAGGAAATTTCTGACCTTGATAAGGAAATAATATCCCAACCTAACTATATAGGACCGGGACACTGGCTGAAGCTCCTTTAGATTCTATAAAACAACAATAATAATTTTTATTTCTGTACATTCATATGTTTTCATATTAGGATTCAGTTTAAATTTGGATAATTCGGAGTAGATATGAAAGAAGTAAATATTAAACTGGAAAGTGGAGAAAAACAAACAATATCTTATGGCACCAGGGTAAAGGAAATTTTGAGTAAGTTATTGAGTGAAAAAACAGAAAACCCTGTTATTGCTGCAAGAATAAATAATGAACTTGTCAGTTTAAGTTTTAAAATTGAAATTAATTCCGATGTGGAGCCAGTAAGGCTTTACAGCACCCCGGGTATAAGATTATTCCGTCGAACACTTTCATTCATACTGGCTAAAGCTTCTGTCACTCTTTTTCCTGAACGTCATCTTGTAATAAGTCATTCTTTGGGAGATAGCTATTATTATTACTACAATGGTCAAGAGGGAATAACTGATAAGGATATAGCACTCCTTCAGAACGAGATGCTCAGAATTGTAGAAACTGGAAGTGATATTGAAAGAAGAGTAATTTCATATAACGAAGCTTTAAATTTTTTTAAAAAAGTGAACCAACCAGCAACTGCATTACTTCTGAAATATCGGAATGAATCCAAAATACCAATATACTACTGCGGAGGATTTATTGATATTTCATATGAACCGCTTCTGCCAAATACAGCATTATTAAAACCATTTGAAATTTATAATTATGCGCCAGGATTTCTTTTAAGATACCCAAACAGAAAAGAACCTCAGAAACTGGCTCCTTTTAAAGATTTCCCCTCTTTATTTGCAGTATACAAGGAATATAAAGCATGGGGTAAAATATTAAATGTTAACTGTTTAGGAAAACTAAATGAACTCTCTGAAAACAGAGAAATAAAACCCTTTATTCGAGTTGCAGAAGCACTCCACAATAAAAAGATATCACAAATAGCTGACAACATTGCCGAAAAGAGAGAACATGTAAGAGCAATTCTTGTTGCGGGTCCATCTTCTTCCGGTAAAACAACTTTTACAAAAAAACTCTCCATTCAATTAAGAGTTATGGGATTCAACCCGGTAAGTATTTCTCTGGATAATTACTATCTGCCAAATGTTGATGCCCCCGTGGATGAACATGGAAAGCCAGACTTTGAAGTTCTATATTCTTTGAATATAGAACTTCTGAACAAGCATCTTTTACAACTGTTTGAAGGTAAAGAAGTTGAAATTCCAATATTTGATTTTATTACAGGGCTACCAAAGGAATCTGGCACCCCATTACAATTAACAAAAAGGAATATACTGCTTATTGAGGGTATACATGGTCTGAATCCAGGATTAACTCCTCAAGTTAAAGATGACCTAAAGTATAATATATATATATCTGCGCTTACACAGCTAAATCTGGACGATCACAACAGAATACCTACTACAGACAACAGATTAATTCGAAGAATGGTGCGTGATCATCAATTTAGAGGAAATAGTGCAGAAATTACTTTAAACATGTGGCCATCTGTCAGAAGAGGTGAAGAGAAAAATATATTCAGATTCCAGGATCAGGCAGATTCTGTATTTAATTCTGCACTGGATTATGAGCTTGCAGTTTTGAAAATTTATGCAACACCTATACTCCGTACTATAAAACCTGAAAATGAAGTTTATAATGAGGCTATAAGATTACTATCTTTTCTGGATAATTTTTCAAGTATTCCACCCCAGCATGTTCCGGACGATTCAATTTTAAGAGAATTTATTGGAGAAAGCGCTTTTTCCTACTAAGCAGGGATAAAGTGATACAATTATGTTTTTACAAAGTTTTCTAATACTACTTCCACTGTTTGTACTTATATCAAGTGGATTTTTAATGGGACGGATTGTAAAACTCTCAGAAGATACACTTCTTAGAATACTGGCAGATTTTTTTATGCCTATGCTTGTTTTCTCCTCCCTTTATCTTTCACCTATATCACCCCTGGAAATGGTAACTCTTTCCGGAGCAGTGGTTTTTGTTATGGTACTAACCCTTGGGGCTGCTCTAATATATACAAATCTGAGTAGAGCAGACAGGAGAATATTTCCACTACCTGTAATATTTATGAATTCAGGATTTTTAGGAATACCTCTTATGCAGTTGTGGGGTGGTTATGAGGCAACAAACATTATAATTATTTATGATCAGATACAGACATTTTTTATATTTACCCTTGGCTACCTGCTTCTTGAGGGAGGGTTTTCTACTAAGGGGATAAAAGCCTCAGTTAAATCACCTATATTATGGGCTGTAATAGCAGGATTTACGTTTAATCTTTTTAATATTTCATTGCCTGAATCTCTAATTAAGACTTTTTCTTTTGGCGGTAATGCAGCTCCTCCTCTGGCAGCCTTTGCTCTGGGCCACAGTTTATCAGGAAGAAATAAGGGGAAAATTAGTATTCATGTAATTATAGGAATTATCATGCGCCTTGGAATTGGTTTCCTTTGTGGGATACTGGCTGTTAAGTTGTTTAATATAACCGGTTTAATGAAAACAGTTATCCTGGTTACAAGTGCACTTCCATCAGCAGTATTTTCTTATGTACTCCCTGCAAGACTGGGTTATGACAGTACAATTTCCAGAGAGATTGTAATCATTTCTACAGTTCTGGGAGTTGTCACTATACCACTGTCCTTTTATCTGGCAGGACTTTTATAAGTAAGGGGCACGGCACGCCGTGCCCTTACTACTATACCTCGTTTGCAGTCTTTAACACACACTGCAGGAGTACATTTACGCCATTTGTACAATCTTCATAGGGTGTATCTTCCACCTCTACATGGCTTCTGCCATTAATAGAAGGAACAAAAATCATGGCACCCCTTGTAACCTGATTTACTTCACTCATATCATGACCAGCACCGGAGTACATCTTCATAGCAGACAATCCCAGTTCCTCAGCGCTCTCAACTACCCTGTCATTAAGCTCCTGATCAAATGGAGCATGGGCAACCTTCCAGAACTCTTCTGTTTTAATGGGGCAACCACGTCTTGCTGCAATTATTTCAAACTCGGCCTTCATTATTTCCCATGCTTTAATGGCATGCTCATCATCCCAGGACCTAATATCCACAGTAAAGTGAACCTTACTTGGAATAATATTTCGTGAATTAGGATAGTTCTGGATTTCGCCGACAGTCCCAACCATATTCCCCATTTGATGAGCAACCTTATTAACAACAACATTCATCTCAGAAAAAGCAAGGAGAGCATCATTTCTACCAATCATAGGTGTAGGACCAACCTGGTTAGCTGTTCCATCTAGCCAAATATCATACCAATGAAGACAAAGAATACCCTTTGGTGCACCAATCTGAACCTTAGCTGCCTCCAATTGGGGCCCCTGTTCAATATGAAGCTCATAAGCTGCATAGACATTCCATTCTTTATGAGAAGCTGGAAAAGTACCTTTATAACCAATTTTTCCCAGTTCTTCACCAAAAACTGTTATTCCATCTCTGTCTTTTCTATCATATGCCCATTCCTTTGTATGATTGCCAACCCATACACCGGAGCCCATACAGGCAGGAGCAAACCATCCACCCTCTTCATTTGTCCAGTTTGTAATTATAAAATCTCTTTCAAGTTCAATATTGTTTTCCTGTAAAGTACGCATTACTTCCAGACCAGCAAGAACCCCAAGGATTCCGTCAAATCTTCCCCCTGGCTTTTGTGTATCAAAGTGGGATCCTGTCATAACTGCACCAAGCTTTCTGTTCTTTCCAGGACGTACTGCAAACATATTTCCCATCTCATCAATAGTTACTTCACAACCCGTCTCTTTGTACCACTTCATCAGAAGATCACGGCCAATTCTATCTTCTTCTGTTGCTGCGCATCGATCAATTCCTTTATTTGGAGTTGCACCAATCTCTGCAGAAGCCTCTATTTCAGTCTGCAGTCTGTTTCCATCAATCCTTAAATTTTGTAGTTCCATTAATATTCTCCGAATAGTTATTTTCTAAAAGAGTATTATCGTGCAGGAGACCTGAGTTGTCAATCTAAACAATTAGAAAATTTGTTTTCTGCTTTCCAGGTTTGTTTTGGGCACCCGGGCGGGCTATACGGGGGTTCCGTTGGTTTTCGTAGGGACAGGTCGCGACCTGTCCCTACGAAAACCAACCGCTACGCGCCCCTCCTATCCCTGGTGCATGTCTTAGTTCTGTTGTAAATCTAAAGGGTTTTATTATCCTTAGTATTATACATTTCTTTTATTCCAACGTTCTTGATATGCTTTATGAGAATATTTAGTTTTGGCTCTACTAAATCATCAGTCCATTTCCACGGACTTATTCTACTTATTCATTATCCAAATGCGTCCCCTTATCTCAGATTCTTCCCGATCTTATGAACAATACAATATACAACCACTAATTATTCACCTTCGGTTTACTTTTTAAAGTAAACCTATACAGATGCAGAGTCCCTCGTAAAAGAATTATTTTTAACAGTATTGCAGGATCATATGCAGAAGAGCCTAACATTGGGTATACACAGGGTATTTTGCTTCGCAAAAACCAGAGGCGCTCCTGTTTCATCATTATGAACCCGTTCATAAAAAAGTCTTAGATCTATTTAATTATGTAATGTGTATTCAAAAGTTCCAGTTAAGATCTGTTTATTGAAATTTATTGGCAGAAAAACGGTCTGTTCATAAGAATATTCTTTAAATCTTCCCATTTTTACCCCTCCTGGTCCCATTAAATTTTATCATGGGAATTCCCGGAAAGATAGTTTAATTTGCACTTTTTTGAATTTTACATCTAAAGATGATTCTATGTGTTCTCTTTCAGAATTATTTAAATTATATAACTCAAAAATATAATTATCTAAATTATAAGTATTTTGATTATTTTCTATTAGTTCATCGACTAAGTTAGAAATGTAGGTTTTATTTATATCTGTTAACTTAGGAAAAGGTATTTGTTCTATATCACCTCTAAGTATTTTGATAGAATTAAATTTTTTCTTGTAGTAATAATTAAAATGTTTTGAGTTTAGAAATCCCATTACAACTTTTATGGGATAACCAGGGATCTTTGGGATTAAAATATTTGCACTATTAAGAGTTAAACTCTTTTGGTTATCATAGGCAAATACTAAATTACTTGAGATGAATTTATAAATAAGTTTTTCAGAAGCCCTGTATTTTTCTACAGGAGCAACTTGCTGAAAATACTCAGGTATGAAATGAATAAAATTATCAGTCTTTTTTAAAGAAAAAGGTTGAATATCAGAACCTTTATAAATAGATTCAATATCTTTGTCTCCATTTTCTTTAGTAATAAATTTTTTATTGTCTCCAGTTACTATCCCCAGTGCCCAATCAGATTGATTTGCCAAAGAAACAGATCCTTCTTTAGAAATTTTCATAAATATCTCTTTATCAACTTGATCCACATAAATATCGAATAAAGAGTGTCTGTTATTTGAGAAACGTGTTTGCTCAATTAAATATTTATTATCTTTATTCACTACTTCAATAGATGATTTTATATCAGTTCCTTTTTTTATCTGCATTGTTATAACTGAAGAGAAAACATTTTTAAATTTTTTCCCAAGAATAGTAATTTTCTGAATTGTACATTTTGATAAAATAAATTCACGAATATCACTATGTGTTTTTACATTTGTAATTGACTCAGGGAGAACGAAATTCATAGTACCATTTTTCTTTAATAATCGATAAGATTGACATATAAAGAATGAAAAAGATTCCTTACTCTTTATTTCCTTAAAATTGTTTTTTATTTCTACCAAAGTTTTCTTATCATATTTTGCACCCCAAGGAGGGTTTGTAGTTATAAAATCAAATGTATTCTGGTACTTATAATTTACATCAAAAAGATCATCAGAATTACCTGCTAAAAGTGAATTAGTGCAATAAATCTGTGGTTCAAAATCTATATCTCTATAAAAAAGTAATAAATTAGTTTTTGCAATATTCACTGCTTTTTCATCAATATCAAAACCATAAATATTATTTGGATTTTTAATATATTCAGCAAAAGATAAAATAAATTGGCCGGTACCACAGCAAGGATCAAGAACTTTAGAATCACATTTGAGATTCCCTCTAACTAATGACTGAACGACATTCCTTGGAGTATAATATGACCCTAAATTAGACTTATCCCCTTCATGTAGAATAGATTGATAAATAATACCAAGAATATCTAATTCATAGGGTAAATCATAATCGATAAGGTACGCAACTTTAGCATTGTGATAATCTACAGTTCCTGATGAAATTTTATGAAACCATTCATATATATGATTATAAACACCTTCTCTTCTGTAGTTTTCTTTTGTAAAGTTAAAAACTTCGTTTAATTTCAGAGTAGTGATATCACCAGTTTTACGAAATAAATTCAAAGCTAACAAGAAGATAGCTTGATCAATCTTAATATGATTTGCATTGATATAAGTTACTATTTCTTGAACTTTAGTAACTGACTCTCTCGAAGAAATATATTCGTCTGGTATAAATTTACCTTTTGATTTAGATTTATTCGCTCTTTTATTTAGTCTATTGATCTCACCCAACTCTATTTTATTTTTTAATATTTCTAGTTCATCTTTCTGGAATTGATTTTGATAGCTGGTTAAATAGCCATGGCGTATCCAATTTGTAATGCTGGTAGTTGAAATATTTAAATAATGTGCCGCTTCTTTTTGTGTAAACAATGTTTCCATAATATATTTATATCACAGACGCATTAAAAC
>JAQIBN010000023.1 GCA_027859095.1 Spirochaetia bacterium
ATTCTGAGATAGATAATCATTTATCTTCTGAAGCCATAATACCGCTTCTTCTGTCCATCTTAGTTCTCCATGCGCTGATTCTGCGCTTCATTTCTTCATTTGAAATTGATTTTCCTTCTCTTGAATCTTTCAAACCTCGTGTAATCATAGTTTCAAAGGCCAATTCTCTAAGGATTTCTTCATATGAGGAGTCTTCTGGTTGATCCTGAATAACTTCTGTCATCCTTTCTTTAACAACAGACATAAATTATTTCCTCTCTTTTTAACAAAATTTATATGGTATAAAATATTTTCTATTACTATTTTATAACTCCTTGGTGTGGATAGCAAGGGACTAAAACATATAGTTAAGTAATTCTTCTAAAATTTTTCTATGCAGTATTATACTCAAGATTATTAAAAAATTACAAAAGAGAATCTTGAAAATCACTATTTTGTATTCTTTCATTGTCACAGATATGAATAGAAACTGAAATCCCAGCAATTCCCCATTAAATATTCTTAAAATAAAACAGTCCTTAATAAAAAGGCTTCAGTTTGGTCTTCCATATATTACTAAACCGAAGAAGTGATTATTTACTTTACAGAAATAACATATCCAAATGGGCACCTTCTACATTAAAAGTAGCCCTGTGTGGTATCAGATATTATTATCAATTCATAAAGTTAACTGGGAAATATTCAAGATTGCCAAGTTCTACGGAGGGAGGCCGCTACCATCAGTTCTAACCCGGGAAGAGGTGGACAAGCTTTTAAAATGTGTAACTCCCTTCAGTAATTATGTCTATCTTGTTCTTGTTTATAGTTGTGGACTTAGATTAAACGAAGCTCTTAATATTGAAGTCTCAGATATTGATAGAAAATGAATGGTTATCCATGTTCATAGAGGTAAAGGACCTATAGACAGGTATGTTCCTCTGCCTCATGATACTTTAAAACTTTTATGCCAATGCTGGCAGACTCACAGGAATAAGAAACTTATGTTTCCAAGATTCCAGAATAAAAACGGGAAACCTGTTAAAGAATATGCACAAGAGACTATTAAAATGAGTGCCCCTCAAACGGCTTTGAAAAAGGCTTTGAAACGGGCTGAGATAAATAAAAAAAGCGTATCAGTTCATACTCTCCGGCATAGCTATGCAACTCATCTTTTAGAATCTGGAGTTAACTTAAGATATATTCAGATCTACTTAGGACATTCAACTATTGTATCTACCCTTGCATATTCTTCATTTTTCAAAGCAAGCTCTGAAGCAATAAAGTCAGCTACCGGTAAAAGTAGAGTTATGAAAGGTTCTGCTCTTCATGCGGAAAATCCATGAAATTTATGTTTTCCATTCTCCCAAACAATGCAAGAATAAGAGGCTCGGGATTTACTTAAAAATGTTTTATCATAAACAGCTACATAAGAAAATAATACCTCAAGCTTTTATCACAAAGAAAAAAAGATTTGTGAAAGATTTTTAATCCAGTTTTATCTGGGTAGAAACAGAGTTTCTCATATCAATACCCTATATAGGATCTTCTTTCATTGGCCTTCAGGAACAATGGATTGAGATCGACATTAAAGGTCGGGGTTAGCGTTATGATTCTTTGTAGATTTAAGTGTTCGACCTTTAAAGTCGAATCAATCCTTAATATTATGCGTCAGTACCATTATTACTTATTTCTTCTCGAACAGCATGCAGTTTAATTGATATTACTTTTTTATAACTCTTAAAATCATTATCCGCTGTAAAAATACTAATATTTCTATTCACTGCAACAGCGCATATTAAAAAATCTATATGGGAGCCTTGTATACCATTTCTTCTACATTCGTTTGATATTTCTGCTGCTTTTTCATAATCTGCCTGATTTAGTTGTATATCTTCAAATGCTGTTAATTTACCTCTTAATCGTACAAATTTATTTTTATCTGAAATTCCTGACAACAATTCCTGGCGAATGGATCCAATCACCGCTACTCGTAATTCATTTATTAATTCCCTAAATTCTATTACTAATAATGATTCTTTATTTATCAATGTTTTCTTTCTTAATGCTAATGACCAGATTGAAGTATCTACGAGTATCTTCATTTTCTATTTCTCATTTTTTTATAATCATAGTCATCATCATATTCTATCTCTCCGAATAAATCGAAAATTTCTTCTTGGCGTCTCCTTTGTACAAATTCTTTAAGTGCTAAATTAACAGTTTCTTTCTTTGTTTTTATACCTGCTATATCTTTAGCCAATACTAACAGATTGTTATCTATTGCCAAATTTGTTGCCATTTTCACACCTCTCTATGTGTAGAATATAACACATATTGTTGTGTAAATCAATTTATTTTTTTCTTCATTGTTTTTATAGCTATATAGTACTCTACAGCCTCAACGTTAAGCTAAACTGCTGCGCCGCTAACCAAAATATAAATTCTAATTCATGGCCAACAATTCTAAACATTCAAAACCACGCAGTCTGTTCCAGCGCTGTGTTCAAGTAAGCCCTGCGGGCGGCATCTAACTTAATAAGACTCAGACACAAAATAATCCATCCTAATCTCCATCGGTTAAAATACTAACCAAACAAACAAACTAAAGGCTGGTCGGAAGCAAGCTTCCTGCTCGCCTATGCAACCAAAGGAGATCAGAATGGAAAAATCAGAAAACTGGTATAAACAATACACCGACAAGTTAGAACTAAGTGGTATGAGTCCCAGGACTCAGGAAGCTTACTCACGAGCAGTAAGATTACTTAAGAATTATTGTAGCAAAGATCCTGAAAAAATAACAGAACAAGATGTTCAGGATTATTTACTTTACAGAAAAAACATATCCAAATGGGCACCTTCTACATTAAAAGTAGCCCTGTGTGGTATTAGATATTACTACCAATTAATCCATAAAG
>JAQIBN010000156.1 GCA_027859095.1 Spirochaetia bacterium
AGCAGTTGAAGCAGAGCGAGTGGCAAGCACAAATAGAATAAGTCATATTATTTTAAAATGTCCAGAGGTCTCTTTAGAGTTAGCAAATAAATTAGATAAATTAGTTAGACAGTGAAACAAGCTATTATTGCAAAATAACTAAAAATAAGCCAAAAGGAGAAAGATAAATGATAAGATACGAACCATCAAGAATAGCTTATTATAAAGAGTTTGAGGGCATGGACAGAAGTTGTGATGGGGATTGGCTAAGATTTAAAGATAGATATTCAATAGCTCTCGAGATATTAAATGAATATAGCGAATTAGATGGAAGTGATTTTCGTATTACATCATTTTATTTATGGTTACGTGAAAAGGAACAGACTAAATGATAGACATAAACCCGGAAATAACAGAGGCAATCAATAATGATTTTTGGGATTTATATGGAGGTGAGAGCATGTCTTATTACACAACGTTGGAAAACTATATCAAACTGAGAGATGGAGGGAAGGTTATGAATAATGAAGAGTGCAATTGTGAGTCAAAGTCAGTTGGAGAGCTCAAGGCTATTATAAATAATCTTATATCTGATAAAAGAGATTTAATTAGAGAGTGTTTATTTTTATCAGGACAAAGCGAACGAACACAAGAAGAAATAGAATTTGATTTAAAAAGGTTTAGAAATTCGTTAGAAGAATGTGAGGATATATGAGTAAAGATTTAATCAAGCCGATAAACAGAAGCCAGTTTATAACAAAAAGTTTTTACGGAGACAAAATAACAGTTTATAAAAATGATCTTGATAAGCTTGAAGCTAAATACATAGAAGCAATTGATTATATTTATAGCTTAGCTAAGGGAACTTTTGATTATTTAATGTCAGATGATATGGAGACTTTCGAAGATGAACCGACAACAATGAATGATAAATTGATACGGTTAGAATCAAGCGAGTTCCCAGAAATGGAAAAAATAATAGAAAAAGCCTATGCACGCAGTTGGAGTGAAATCAAAAATGAAAATATGTTGAAATATCAGGAGGAGGTATGACAGTCTCAAAAATAGCAATGGTGTTTGATATCCAATGGATTGATCTGATATACAGCAGCCTTTGGATCATATTAATAATTGGAGTGTATAATTTTGTATTAGTATCAACAGCGATGGGATCCGGTCGCAGAAAATATATTAAAAACGAAGTTCCATATTATCAGGATGGCATAATAAAAGATTTGAGAATAGAAAATAAAATGCTAAAAAAAGAGCTGACAATCTAAGCGATACATGCAATAATGAAATATCAAATAAAACGCTGAATAGCGGAAAAGGAAAAAAAGATGGCTAAAAGAATTATCGACAGAGTAGAAGACAAAGGATTTAGGGTTGAATGGAATAATGGAAACTATAAAGTTTATCAATATTCTGAAGAACATCACGCATATTTATTTTACGGATACTATACTGATAAAAAAGAACTAAAGGAACTTTTATGAGTGTAATATATACTCCAAAAGGAAAAGCAAGAGAGTATTCTCCCTATGCGTGTAATATTTATATGGGTTGTAACCATGGGTGTAAATATTGTTATGGTCCTGGAATTAGTAGAAAAACAAAAGAACAATTTCTAATCATAGAATTAAGAAGGAATTTCTTGCATAATTTTGAATTAGATTGTAAAAAAATCTATAACTTACAATCACAAGTATTATTCTGTTTTATGACAGATCCATATAACTCTTTAGAAAATGAAATGGAGTTAACGAGAGAATCATTAAAAATTGCATTGCGTTATAAAATACCTATTTCAATTTTAACAAAGTCAAATTTAGTGTTGAGGGATATTGATATAATTAAACAATTTAAAAGTAATATTTCAATAGGGATGACACTAACATGTGATAATGAAAAAGATTCGAAAGAATGGGAACCAGAAGCAGCAACGCCTGGACAACGTATTGAAGTATTAAAAAAATTCCATGATGCCGGTGTTAAGACATGGGCAAGTTTTGAACCTGTTATTCTACCAGAGCAATCACTATCTATGATGGTTAAAGCAATTAATTATGTTGATTTATTCAAGGTAGGCAAAATCAATAATTATGAAGGTTTAGATAAAAAAATAGATTGGAATGATTTTTTAATAAAATCAGTTGAATATCTAAGGTCAAAAAACAAAGATTTTTATATAAAGCATGATTTACGTCAATTTACTAAAGGTTATAAGTTGTATGGTAATGAGCTAAATATGGATGAGTTTATTAATAAATGGGAATGATTATCACTTATAATTATATTAAAATATATAGAAGGAGCTTATTATGGGACGCCCTGTCACAATATACACACCGGAAAAAATTGCAGAGATCAAAGCTGATCTTGATAATTATATAGATAATACAGGGATTCCCATAGTAGCTGAGTTCGCTTATACCAGAGATATTAGGAAAGCAGTATTGTATGAAAAACCAGAATTAGCGTACTCTCTAAAAAGGCTCATTGAAAAAAAAGAGTCACAACTTGAAAAATTAGCAATGGCGAATAAGATAAACATTACTTTCGCGATCTTTAGTTTAAAGCAATTAGGGTGGAGTGATAGAAGAGAAATAGATCACTCTGGAAGTTTATCAGTAACATTCGATAGCCAGGATGAAGACCTGTAATGTTCCAAAAAACTGCAAAGCAACATGAAGCCATTGAGTTGATGAAAAACCATATAGAAGTATTACTATCTGGTGGCTCAAGGTCAGGAAAGACTTTTATTGCAATTTATGCAGTTTTTATTCGGGCATTGAAATATCCTAACTCAAGGCACTTAATTGTAAGGCGACATTTTAATCATGTAAAGCAAACTATTTGGTATCAAACATTTCCAGATGTTCAACAAAAATCAATGCAGGGCGTGAAGTATAAAGAGAATAAAAGTGATTGGTTTATTCAATTCCCTAACGGTTCTCAAGTATGGATAGCCGGAACAGATGACAAGGAACGAATAGAGAAAATACTTGGTTCGGAATGGGATACTATATATTTGAATGAAGCCTCCCAGTTACCATTTTCTACATACGAACTTATTAAAACCAGGCTAAACCCAGGGGCTGGGATTAAACCGTTATTATTGATTGACTATAATCCACCATCAATGACTCACTGGGGATATGTTGTATTTGAGAAACAATTAAACTATGAAACAAAGCAGCCGCTATTAAATAAAGAAAGATATACAAGTATCAAAATGAATCCAATGGATAATATTACTAATTTATCAGAAGGATATATTGAGACTCTTGAAAGTATGTCCGAGTCAAAACGGAAAAGATTCTTAGAAGGATTATATGGTGATGATTCGATCAATGCTATTTGGAGAAGGGTATGGATAACAGATAATAGAATAAATACAATTCCGTTTGATTTGTTAAGGGTGATTATAGCAGTCGATCCGGCTGTCACTGGAAATGAAACATCGGATGATACGGGGATTATAGTTTGTGCAAAATACCGAATTGGAAAGGATATTCATTTTTGCGTAATTGGAGACTATACCTATCATGGCGATATTACCGGATGGGGTCAAAAGGTTGCCGATTTATATAAGGAGTTTGACGCTGACAAGGTTATAGGCGAAGTCAATCAAGGTGGTGATCTAGTAGGTATGAACATAAGAAACTACGGCCAGAACATAGCCTATGAGTCAGTCAGGGCAACCCGGGGCAAGGCAGTGAGAGCCGAACCTATTGCAGATTTATACCGGAGGGGCTATGTACATCATGTAGGGGAGCTGGTAGAATTAGAAGATCAAATGGCGACATGGACAGAGGAGGCCGGATCTTCCCCGGATAACATGGATGCTCTAGTTTGGGGACTTACATTTTTAGCAGGTATCGGAACAGGTCAAATGTCTGTTGTAAATGATGCAATAGAAGGTTTATAATAAAACAGGGGGCTATTATGCCAGTAATAAATAATGAAACAATCAAATCATACGATCAAGAGAGAAACAGCCGATCAGTAAAGATAAGAAATAATACCGAATATGTGAAGGGTCGCAACCCAGCAACGCTCAATGCAGAGGCACAGAAAAAGCCAGATAATAGAATCACTATCCCACTTGCTAAAATAACAGTTGATATAGTCCATGGGTATGCAGGAAGAGCCGGGGATATGCAGTTATTCTATGAAAATATTAAAACTAAAATAAACGAATCAGAAGTAATTACTGAAGATGCGTATATCAGTATTATGCAGCAGATATCAGAGCATAACGAAGAGCCTGTTGAAACCTCAGAGCTATACCATAATGGATTGACTCAGGGTTATAGCTATGAACTACTATGGGTATCGGATACCTTAGCACTCCAGGGAGTAATGACTCCAGAGTTTAAAAAGATCCCGGTCAATCAGGTTGTTATTCTATGGTCAAGAGATTTGAAACCTATTAAAGAGGCCGTATTGCGATTCCAGGATTTTGGAAATGATAGAACTCTGGATGTGTATTATCCATTATACTCAGAGCGATGGGAAAGATTGCCGGATAAGGATGCATGGGTAAGAAATAAAGATGGCGATACGGTATACCCGTATACTTCCCCACCTCTTGTTATATATGGAATCAATGAAGATCAAGAGAGTTTATTCGAAGCTGAAAAGGGCTTGATTGACTCCAATGATAAAATCCTTAATAAAACAGTAAATGAGATCGACCGATTCAACGCACTGATAGCGTTAATGCCTGGAGAGATTACAAAAGAGACACGGGAAAAATTAATACAGGCCGGAGTTATAGATAAGTTACAGCAGTTCGATCACTGGCCGGAATATATGCAAAAAGATTTGTCCGGGATAAATGAACTTTATACAGGGGCTGCAAAGTGGATTAAAGATTTATTCTTTCAATCTGTGAGCGTTCCTGATTTTTCGGACAAGGAATTTCTCAATGCAGCTTCTGGAATAGCCATGGCATATAAACTATTAGGCCTGGAGTTTTTAGCAAGTAAGATAGATACATATTTTTCCAGGGGCTTGCAAGAAAGGTTTAATTTGATCAACGATGTTATCGGAGAGTCTCCAAAATATAATATTGATGATTATAAACTTGTAATCAAACAGAATAGAAACTTGCCTATTGATAGATTATCAGCTGCAGAAGTTGCACTTAAATTACTCGGGATAGTCAGCAAGAAAACACTTCTTAGAATGCTGCCAATAGATATCGTTGATGACGCAGATAAGGAATTGGAACGATTAAAATTAGAGAATGAGAATAGTGTAAATCTGGATGCCATACCGCCGTTGACAATAGAAGGTTAATAGATGTATAATATCTTAAGCTTTTCGGGGGTGAAGTTGCCCCCTACCTATTTTATTCTAAATAGGAGTTAAAAATGACAGTAAGAGAATTATCAGAAATTGCAGGTGTTAGTGATGAGACTATAAGAAGAACAGGGAAGAAATTATTTCCAGGTGAAATCAAAAATGGGATAAAAACAGATTTTAATAAGGAACAATGTTTTGATATCATGAAAACTGTACCTAAGAAAAACCTTGTACAAATGTCAAAAGAACCTACACAATTAGTGAAGCTACCTACACAGACTGCGGAGGAAGTACAGCAAAACGCAGTTCTTTCTATGATGGAATCACAGCAAAAGTTTATGATAGCCGTATTAGACAGACTTGATAAAATAGGGACTCAACAACCTCTACAGATAGAGCAACCAAAAGAAGATTATTTCTCACTTGTGGGATATACCTCTTTAAATGGAATTAAAACCAATAGATCAGAATTAGCAGGGCATGGACGAACATTAAAACAAATGGCAGTTGAAAAAGAATTAACGATTAAATCTATACCCGATGAAAGATGGGGAAAAGTAAATTCTTATCCTATAGAATTACTTGAGGAGTATTTTTCAGCATGACACTAGAGGCAATGGGAAAAGAGGGATATGACCGAACAGCAGCAGGTATGAAACAATTCAATACTATGCTTGCTAAAGAGTATAAAAAGTCTCTTGATAATATCAGAGCAGATTTACAAATATTATATAATAAAATTACTGGCGATTTATCACCCTCAGAGGTGGCAGCTAATATTAAGGCTAATCCTTCATGGTTTTATTCCCAGGCTAACAAGTTTGACAGGCTAACAACACTACAAAAGAAGATTCAAACACAATTTATAAAAGCCTCGATTGCAGCAGGGAATATGACAGTCGAGGCAAGTAAAACAGCTATTACAAATAATTTCTACGCTCAGAGGTTCGCCCTTGATTTTGCTTCACCTGTCAAAATGTCTTTTGCCGTTCTAAACCCGGTTATTGTGGAAGTCTCAGTATTAGGAACTCCAAAAGTTTGGAATGAACTGGCGAAACAAGTCTCAGATAGATTATCTAAAACATACGGGTCGATCGGAGCGTACCAACCCAAGTATGGAAGCTTATCCAGTATTCTAACAAAAAACAGAATAGCGGATCTTAATAAAATAAAATCAGCAGTAACCCAGGGACTTATTCAAGGAAAAAGTTATGCAAAAACTGCAAAGGATATTAAAAAGATATTAGGAAGTACGACTGCTCAGTCTATGGCAATTATTAGGACAGAGTCAAGCAGAAACATGAACGCAGGGGCTTACGCCTCTCATAACGTGGCAGTCAGTCAGGGGCTTGATGTTCAAAGAATGGCAATAGAGACACTGGACACCCGAACAAGGGCACAGAGCCAGAGTATAGACGGCCAGCTTACAGATAAGAACGATCAATTCACTTACCCTGGAGGATTAAAGGTTGATATTATAGGGAATAGTGGAGTTGCAGCTTATGACATACAAGAAAGGGGTCGAGCTATTGAAGTAATTGATGGGCAACCTCCAGGGACAAGAAGAGGTCGGGATCCGGTCACTCAGAAAACAGATATTATGTCATTTAAGAATTACGATGAATGGGCTAAGGATAACGGGCTTGTGAAGAATAAGACGGGTCGGTGGGTAGTAAAATAAAGGGAGGCAACATGGAATCATACGTAATACTAGACAGGACTAAACTAACTAGAATATCACATAGGGGGATAATAAGGGGAGAATACATGGAACCATACACGACACCGGAAATAATGAGATTGACAAGAATATCACGTGATAAGACAATGAAAAAGTCTTATCTTATAAAAGAGGCTATCAGAGCATTCATAAAAAGGCTAAAATACATTAATAGCTTGACAAATTAAAATAAGTGTGATTATACTTAAATAAATACTTATAGGGTATTAAAACTTATAGGGAGAACGACATGACAATTCAAGAATGGATAAAAGCTAATTCTACTTTGAAAGATACTGCTAAGATGGATGAACTCGATGTAATAATCAGAGACCTTGATCCACTGGCTAATATTAAAACAAAGGAAGATGCTTTGGATTTTGTAGACCGGAATAACATATTCAAATCGGGGCTTGATTCTGCAGTTAGTAAAGCTGTCTTATCACACGACGAGAAATTTACAGCCGACAAACTACCAGGGCTTTTAAAAGAGGCCAGGGAAGAAGCAATCAAAGAATCAAATCCAGAAGAAACACCGCAAGATAAAAGGCTCAGAGAACTGGAAGAAAAACTTGCAGATGCTGACAAAAGGGATTCCATTAACTCCCTCAAATCACAGCTTAATGTAAAGGCCAAAGAGTTAGGTTATACCGGGGACGCAGAAAGATATATTGCGTATGGTGAGAAAGCTCTTGAAATCATGGAATCAGATATAACACAAAATAAAACTTACTTAGAATCTAAAATGGAAGAGATGAAAAAGGAAGTTTATAAAGGCAATCCACCACCAAAAGATGGAAAACCTTTAGAGCCAAAAGATCTTGACAAACAGATTTTTGAAGCTCGACAAAATGGCGACTATACAGCTGCAAATAAATTGCAACTGTTAAAAAATACAAAACCGCAGCAGTGATTAATATCCTGCTGCAAAACAGGAGGCCTTAAATGGCAAACGTAGCAGCAGGAACATTGTGGAACCTACCGAATTATGCAGGTCAGTTATTCACACCATCGAAAATTAAAACTCCATTCCTTGACATGATAACCATGGCGGGAACTGTAAATTCACCCGAATTTGCAATGTCATCTAGTTATGATATGGAATCAGCCGCACAGCCAGCAATCACAGAAACAGGCTCTCTCACAGCACCATCAGCAGTAAGTTATGTCCGTGCAAATGAGAAAAACGTAGCTCAGATTTTCCAGCGACAGATCGCACTTTCGTATGCTAAAATGTCCGATGCCGGGCGACTGGCAAGAGTTGAGGTTAGCACTTCTGGAGTTGCTTACGATGAGTTCGGAAACAACCCTGTTAATGATGAGTTAGCATTTCAGATCCAAACAAACATGGATCAACTAAAAATGGATCTTGAGTATTCACTACTCAATGGAGCTTATGCACTGTCAACGGCATCTTCAGTAGCATACAAAACCCGTGGGCTTATAACAGGGTCAACGACTAATACAGTTGCAGCAGGTACAGTTGATATTACTTCAACTATTATGGATTCCCTCTTTAAAGAAATGGCCGATAACGGTGCGTTCGATCAGGAAGGAAGATTCATCGTGGCTTGTAATGCATGGAATATGCAGATGCTTGGAAAGGCTTATGAGTTTGTACCTACCGATAGATTTATTGGTGGATCTGCAATTAATAGTATTGTTACCCAGTTCGGACAGTTTGATATTGTCTATGTTCCCAGGGTACCGATAACAACTATTGCAGTAATCAATATGTCCAAAGTTGGCGTAATGTTTCAGCCTGTAACCGGGAAGCCTGTCAACGAAGATAAGGTAATTGTCGAACCTCTTGCAAAAACTGGAGCTGGTGAACTATGGCAGTTATATACTCAGATTGGTGTTGATTATGGTTCTTCTTATTTCCATGGAACAGTAACTGGCACGACTTCAAGCTAAGGAGGCTTATAATGGCATTGATTAAAGACTCCGGTATACAGCCGGAATTAAGAAAGGAAATGTCCCTGCGAGATAAGGCTCTTGCAGGAGATATTGTATTAAGTATAACCCCAGCGACTGTCACTCCAGTACCGACAGCAGCAGCATGGAGTAGAAATGTAGTTATAGAATTGCAGACAGCAGCCGGAGAGGTGCATACGTGGTATAATAAAGCAACCACAAGTATTCTTTCTGTTAGTGATGATTCAACAGCGGGAACAGCTTCTGTTGTGCCAGCGACTACATTAACACTAGTTGAGGGTAGAGCGGTTGCCGTAGTCTCAGGGGACGCAGCAGCATGGCTGAATACTGAAAAAGATACGTTGACAGTTGCAGATCTAACAATCTTGGGTGCTATCATAACGGGTGGAACCTCAGTCGAAACTTTTACAACTTAATAATATTTCCCAGGGTGTAAAAGCTCTGGGTTATTATAAGGGGATTTTATGAGCCTATTAAGATTAACACAACTAGCGAAACAATCAACAGACCCTTTCAGCCAAGCACACCTGACAATAGATTATGTACATCATGAAATTCATGAGGGTGATTTTTTCGAATATGTAAACGCTCAAGATTTAACAAATGGGCAAGTGCTAAGTTTTTTAGTAGTAACACCAGATACAACAAAGTGGCCTCATTTTGGTTTTCTAATAGGGGCAGAGGCAGAGTTTGATCTAAAAATGTATGAGGACGCAACTCCAGACTCAGACGGGGATCTTGTAACCGCTCCAGCCGTGGAAAATTCTAATAGGAATAGTGCAAATGTAAACACAACACTTATTTATGGCGTGCCAGTATTAGGAGCAGGGAGCAGAGGTACATTATTGAGGCAATGGCATGGAGCTTCTGGAAAAAACACAGGCGGCAAGGCTGGGACAAGCTCTGAAATTATTTTAAAACAGAATACTAAATATTGGTTTGATATAACTAATTCTACAGTATCTGATAATTTTATTAATTGGGTAGTGTCATTTTATGAACACACAAATAAATAATATTTTATAGGGGGGAGAAATTATGGAAGTTACATTTTATGGAAATGGTGTAGTATGGGACGGACTAAAGAATAGAAATCTTTGCAAATTTGTTAAGGGAGAATTTAAAACTTCAGATCCCAGAGTTATTGAATTGCTGAAAGATTATCCTAGCAATACAGAGGGAGTTGAAGAGTCAACAGATATTCCAGTTGATCTTGATAAATGCACAATTAAAGAATTGAAAATGTACGCAAAACAGTATAATATCAAGTTAAGGGATGCAAGAACTAAAGATGAGATCTTGGATATATTAACTAGATAATAGGGGTAGAAAGTGAAGGTAATAACACTTGCAAAAACTAAAGAATTACTGGGGATTAGTGTAACAACTTTGGACACTCAGATAGAAAGATATATTCCAATTATTGACGCTAAAGTTAAGCAGATTACAAACAATAGATATAATATGCAGATACTTGGAGACGTAACACTCGATTCTAAAATAGTACCTATTTCTGGATTGTCAAATATCACCGGAGGTATTCAAAATAACATGGTACTTGATGATATTGATGAGTCTATTATTATAGGTTCTTTAATTTCTGGAACAGGTATTCCAGACGGTTCATACATTGGTGATTTTTATTATAATCTATCAACTATTAGTGATTCATTGCAAACTACCAAAGCACCAGTTATTAACTTGTCAGCAGATGCAACAGCGACCGGGGCGAGTGTAGTTATGTATCTTGGTATTAGTATCGGATTACAACCTACAGTTGCCAAGGGTATACAGTGGTTAATAAATCAGGAAAATACAGATGAGCCAGGGCTTGGTTGGACTTCAAAAAGAATGGGTCCCGTGTCCGTTGTGCGTGGCGTTGCTCAAGCTGCAATAGATGGTCGGTATGGTATGCCTGTATGGTTTGTCAACGCATTCCCATCTTATATGGGTATACACTAATGCTGGAATTCTTTACGGACTGGCAGAAAAAAACTGCAAATATAAAAGAGCTAATTACTACCAAGAATGACGCAGGCCAGACCGTAGAAAGCGAAACTGTTATTGCTTCTGGAATTACGATAAATTGGTGGATTGACAATTCAAATGAAACTAATATAAATGACAAATTCGTCGATCAGGTGAAAGGGTCGGCTTTGATTAGTCCAGAGTATACACTGAATACTAAACAATGGATGGAAATTGACAGCGTAAAATATTACATAATTGGCGTTGATGATGTGGCAGGTTTTGGAGAGGTTACTCTTGTAAAGTGGAGGCGTGAAAATGCCTAGTACTGTCAAGATAACTTTCAATGAGTTCGCAAAAGATGGAGCTTTAGAAGGACTGAAAGCTTCTATAGTTGCAACAATGGTACGAGGTCATGGCGAGGCTGTGACTAATGCAGCAGTTGATTTAGGCCAGATGCGGAACGGTATGATGTGGGAGAAAGGCTGGGATAGTGACGCTTTTAATCTTCCCAAAGAAGGCGGTTTTAATTCACAACCAGATGAGAAAGCAAGCGAATCAGATAAGATAAAATCAGACAGAGGAATTGAAGGCGTTTTGGGCAATGGAGTTGAGCATACTATACATGTAGAATTTGGAACAAAATATATGCCAGCACAGCCAGCATTAAGAACCGTACCGGATGCACTTATGGGAGCGACTGCCGAACAGATCGGGAAAAAGTGGGGTCGGGCTGCTATGGATAAGGAATTTATCAAGCGTAAAAAGAAGGGTGTAAAATGAGCTATGGCGGTGATTACATATATAGTGTTTTATCTAATGATAGTGCAGTTACTGCTTTAATAGGCACAGCACTTCATAATGCCAGGATGATTCCAGAAACAGAGACTGGAACGGATACAATAAACTTTTACAGATTAGGTACTTTTGATGGTACTTTAGAATATTTTGAATTGGACTGGTCTATTGATTGTAGATCAGAAAGCGAGTATACTGCAGAGAGTATAGCAACAGCCGTGACCGAGGCATTAAACAGGGTCGATACTACCGTTGGTGGTAAAATATATTTTGGAACAATAACCGTATTGCCTATTATACCACCAGCAGATGTTGCTGATGTGTACAATGTACCTGTAAATTTAACGGTTAGAAGGAAATAAAAATGTCAGTACAAACAACTAAGGGTGGATACATTAGTTTTCCCGACGGCGGGAAGGTATCTATAAAAGAGGCCGGCGGATCTTATCTTGATATCGGAGCAATCAATTCAGCTGTTAATTTTACACTGAATTATACCGAGAATCAGATTGATACTGCTAATTACGGAAAAACAGATTTACAGGCCAGGGACATGTCAATAGATGGGTCATTAACATTGATTAATGTTGAGCCAGAAGTTATTGAAAAATTTGGTGGTGGACTATTAACAATAGTTGATACGGCGGGTTCTACGGTAATAGATGCAGATATAACAGATCAGAGTATTGCAACCTTCGTTGATGGTACTCCAGAGGCTCTATCGGCAATAGTTACCGCCACTGGCGTAGGGATGAAATTTTCTACTACTCCAGTACTTGTTACTGTAACAGCTTCTTCATCGGGTGTTCTTGCAGCAGGCGTCGATTATCAGATAGTTACAAGTGGAACTTCGGCTTCTGGTTATGCAATACTTTTCAACCCTCTTGGAACAGCGACCGTAGGGATTACGGAAACAATTACAGTTGATTTTGATGATAATGTACCCGTCGCAAGTTCTACAATTTACGGTGGATCTTCTACTAAGGTTCTCAGTGCTTATGCTCTGAAAATTGAACATACTAATTCATCAAGTGTGATTGACAAGAGCTTCGAAATATACTCAGGCAATTCTACCAGTGGTGGATTCCAGTTTAATTTCAAGGGTGCTAATGAAGATGGACTTAATGAAATGCCATTAACTTTTAAGGGTGATTTGGATACTTCATTAACAGATGGTCGTCAGCTATTCGCTTACTATACTAAGAGTACTGCTTAATGGATTTTAATGTAAGGGAACAGAAATTTAAAATAACTTTCGTGAATAATTATTGTCGTGAACGCTATCAGGATTTACTTGATAGCGTGGACGATTTAGCAGATCTTCCTGGAGAGATTGACGATATCTCAAACGATAAAAGTCTTTTAGATAAGGAAAAAATTGCTAAGTATAAGGATATCAAGAAATCAAAACGGGAACTTGTGAAAGCGACTGTTGAAATTAGAAAAGATATCCTGGTTGAAATACTGGAGACTAATAATTATAAATACGATAGTACCTGGTGGTTACGAAAAACCAGTGCCGATGACATTAATACTTTTGTGCTTGATTGCCTGCAGAAAGATTTGAAGGGAAATAGTTCAAAAAAAAAATAGTATTCCACAGGGATAGGCTTCTGTCAGCATTGAATAAATACTGGAGGCCGTTGTCAGTTGATGAATATTTACATCAAATGGATATCCCTGGAACTCAAAATGCAGTAACTGTTGCCGGGATGCCGAAAGAAATAATGGCCTGGATTTGGGAAGAAGAAAAACTTGACGGATTAGTGTGGTTATCATAGGGAGTAGACAATGGCTAAAAATTACGAACTAGGAAATCTGGTCTGGAAAGTAACGGGTGACACTGCTAATTTCGATAAAAACCTTGGTACCTCGCAAACAAAATTATCTAAATTCGGAACAGCAGCAGCAGCAGCCGGTAAAAAATTAACAACATTCGTGACACTACCTCTTGCAGCTCTAGGACTAGGAGCCTTGAAAGCTTCTTCAGATCTTGCCGAGTCAGCCAATGCCGTCTCCGTAGTATTCGGGGATTCTGCAAAAGTAATAGATAAATGGGGTGAAACAGCGGCAACTAGTGCCGGATTAACTCAGGCATCTTTCAATGGTATAGCAACAATAATAGGTGCCCAATTAAAACAATCAGGACTAGACATTGACGATGTGGCAGTCAGTACCATTGATCTAACACAACGTGCAGCCGATCTTGCTTCAGTATTCAATACCGATGTATCAGACGCAGCAGGGGCGTTAGGGGCTGCACTACGTGGTGAATCAGAGCCAGCCAGAAGATACGCAATTAATCTAAGCGAAGCAGCAGTTCAGGCCGAAGCATTATCGAGTGGTTTGATTAGATCTAAGTCCGAAATGACAGATCAAATCAAAGTACAGGCCAGACTTAATTTAATAATGAAACAGTCTAATGATGTGGCCGGGGATTTTCAAAACACATCGGACGGACTAGCAAATAGAACACGAATACTTAAATCAGAAATTGTAAACATTGCAGCTGAATTAGGCAATCAATTAGTTCCTATTGCAGAAGATGTTTTGGAAGTTGTCGGGGATTTAGTTCATCAATTTTCAGATCTTGACGATGGAACAAAAAAGTTAATTTTACAACTTGCTTTTGTAGCAGGTTCGGCGGGTCCATTACTAAGGTTTGTCGGTGGAGCAATTAAGGCAGGC
>JAQIBN010000060.1 GCA_027859095.1 Spirochaetia bacterium
TTGGCACCATTGCTCACTTTTACTGTACTCAATTATTTTCTCCCTGTTATGCTGATAAACACCGTAAGTGCAGACGTAGCATGCTACGTCTCTACCAACGCATACATTATGATTCCCTATGAATAAAATTCCTGAATCCTCATTAATCTATCAAATCCTTCCAACTTCAAAATATCATTTACAGTCTCAAGAGCCGGATGATTATCTTCAAGTCTCTGATACTTCTTTTTTGTACTTCCGATAACATGATCCATCCCCATAGGGTTTGTCAACGTTAAAAAAGCCGATTCCAAAGGTGTTTTCACAAGATCTCCGGCTGCAGTCCTTGAAGGGAGCTGAACAGAGAAATTGGATAGTCCTACAGACATGTGACATCCCTGAAGATCCTCACATTCATGTATTAGTTTAACTGCATCAATGGTTGCATTTGTCAGCCCGGTCATATCAGCACCAAGTGGTCCCATTCCAGGATCAAAAAAAAGATCATCATTATTTATATAAGAACATTTTTCTTTAATTATATTACTTACACGTACTCCTGAAGCAAAAATTTCTTCTCCTGTTTCATTTGGCTTTAAGTTCCCATCAACAGAACTTTCTGTACAAAGAACTATAAACTTTACTGGTTGAATTTTTGCTAATTCTACGAACTCCATCCTTAATTCTGAAATTGAATTAACAAGAGGTTTTGCACCACCTGCTTTTTCAGGATCATAAGCTGTAAGTCCTGCTTTCTGAAGTTCAAAGTCCGGTGAATCTATACATAGAGGAACAGAAACTACATTTTGAATCGCTTTTACCAGGCGGGTCATCAACTGAGGACTACGGGGACCAACATTAACATCAATATATGTTGCGCCTTCATCCGCCTGGGTTTTGGCGAGAGCAACTATCCCTTCAAAATCATCTGCTTCAAATAGTTTATGTGTGCCGGGCACTGAATCATTTATTTTTTCTGCAATAATCTTCAAATTTAAATCAGCCATAAAAACCTCCATTTAGTATTGTATTCAATCTATACCTGCAGTTCTGGAAAATATTGTACTTTTAGATACTTTTTTGTAAATATAAGATGGGGTTTGAATTTATTTAGTGAATATAATAGGATTCGGCTAATGGATAGTAATTTCAAATACGAAAGGGCGCTTAGTGCCGCAGAAAACTATTCCGAAGCCACAGGAATAAATTGCATTGTTATAGATTCTAGTGGAAGTAGTATTACCAGCTCTGAGGATACTTCAATTTGTGCTCATTGTGAAATCATGCATAAATCCGGTCCCAATAAAAAAAAATGTGTAGATTTTCATCGATATGGCATATACCAGGCAGAAAGGTTTGGTGGTAAGTATATATACTTTTGTTCACAATCACTTATGCATTGGGTATCACCAATTATTGCTGACGGTGTTGTAAGAGGAGGACTGCTTTGCGGCCCTGTACTTACATATAACCCTGAAGATTTTCTGTTTAGTGAAGTGGAAAAAAATTCCAATTATTCAGATGTTCAATTAGTGGACTTTAAATTCAAACTAAATTCACTTCCCAATATCTCCCCATCCAGAGTGAGAAGTTTATCGGAACTTCTATTTATAACTGCTGCTTATCTTTCAGATATGAACTATGAGATAGTTGGACATGGTAAATCTACTGATCAGCAATCCGAAATAAGCAGTTATATTCAATATATCAAAACTATGGAATGTAATCCTGAAGAAAAACACAAATATCCAATCGAAAAGGAGAGAGAACTCCTTGATCAGATAGCAAATGCTGATCTACATGGAGCAAGAAAAACGCTTAATGAAATACTGGGATCTGTCTTTTTTTCCAGTGGAAATGACTTCGAGATTATAAAATCGAGGATTCTTGAGCTGGTTGTCCTCCTCTCCAGAGCGGCACTTAAGGGAGGTGCTGATATTGAACAAATTTTTGGACTTAATTTCCAATATTTAAATAAGATTCATAGTTTTACAACAGTAGAAGATCTCTCATACTGGCTTGCAACAATTATGTCAAGATTTATAGACCTTGTTTTTACTCTTAAGTCTATAAAACATACGGATGCTATATATAAGGCCATTCATTTTATAAGCAATAACTTTGTTGAAAAGATTACACTTGAGGATGTAGCAAGCGAAATCTTTCTCAGCCCCGCATATTTCAGTAAAATATTCAAAGAACAGACAGGTTATAACTTTTCTCAATATCTAAACAAGCTACGTATTGAAAAAAGTAAATCACTTCTGAGAAACAGTCGAATACCCCTAGTGGATATTGCAGGTATGGTTGGATATGAGGATCAAAGCTATTATTCAAAAGTCTTCAAAAAAATAACCGGAAATTCTCCAGGGAAATACAGAGACACAAGAGGATTGATAGAATCGGATAATAGTGAGATTCATGAATAGTGAAAAATTACAAAAAATATAAAGAAAGTCAAATACTTCGTTTTATCCTTCGTATATTGTAAACTAACGAAATGGTGCATAGTAAAAGGAAATGGGGTTAAATTCCCCTGCGAGCCCGTCACTGTAATCGGGAACTAACCTGTTTTATCCACTGGCAAAAGCTGGGAAGGTACAGGAAAGGATGATCCGGAGCCAGGAAACTTTACTGTACATATAAAAATACGACTTCGTGGTTCAGGTCTGTAATAAAAACTATAGGAGTTTATTATGGCAGACTTTGAAAAATGTTCTCAGGCTCTCCAGAAAGGGCAGGCAAAAGAGGTCGTTGCGCTTGTTCAGGAAGCAATTGACGAAGGCATAGATGCAAAAACAATCCTCGAAGAGGGATTAATGTCCGGAATGAGTATTATTGGAGTAAAGTTCAAAAATAATGAAGTCTTTGTACCTGAAGTACTAATAGCTGCGAGAGCCATGAATATGGGAGCAGCTCTTCTAAAACCACTTTTAATGGAAGCCGGAGTTAAAGCCAAAGGAAAAGCAATTCTCGGTACGGTAAAAGGGGATCTTCACGACATTGGAAAAAATCTCGTTAGAATGATGATGGAAGGAAAAGGTATTGAAGTTATTGATGTCGGTACCGACGTTGCTCCAGAGAAATATATAGCTAAAGCAAAAGAAGAAAATGCAAACCTGATCTGCTGCTCTGCATTACTTACAACAACAATGACACAGATGGAAAATGTTGTTAAAGGAGTTATTGATGAGGGTATGCGTGATGATGTAACCATAATGATCGGCGGCGCTCCTGTTACACAGAATTATTGTGATTCTATTGGCGCAGACATTTACTCTTCCGATGCGGCAACTGCTGCAGAAGTAGCTTCAGATTTTTTTGACAAATCCGCATAAAGAAAGAATTAGTACACTTACCAGAGAAAAAAATAAGCCTGCTATATTGCGGGCTTATTTTTTGTGTTTAATGGTTTCTTTGGATGAGAAAACCTTAGTAATTTGACAACAATTTTGTTATTACCGGAACAACTTCAAACAAATCCCCTACAATAGCTACATCAGCCAATTGCATTATAGGTGCATCGGGATCTTTATTTATGGCTATTATAAAATCACTGGACTGCATTCCTACAAGGTGCTGTATCTGGCCTGAAACACCGCAGGCTATATAAACTTCAGGCTGTACCGTAAGGCCTGTCTGGCCTACCTGATGAGCATAAGAAATCCAACCTGAATCGATAGTTGCTCTTGTTGCTCCTACTGCCCCCTTTACAGCACCCGCCAGTTCATGAATTATCTTAAACCCTTCAGGGTTCTTTACTCCCCTGCCGCCGGTGACAATGACATTGGCATCATGAAGATTAATCTTTGAATCTTCGCTGTACGCTTCTTCGGATAATACCGTAAACCGGGTATTTTTTTCCTCTTCCAGAACAGTTTCGCTTATAAGTTCACCAGTTCTGGTTTTATCAGCTTCCATAGACTTAAAGACTCCCTGCCTTACAGTACTCATTTGGGGCCTATGGTTTTCACACTTTATTGTTGCAATTATATTACCACCGTATGCCGGACGGGTCTGTAAGAGCAGCCCTGTTTCTTTATCAATATCAAGACCCGTACAATCAGCGGTTAGGCCGGTTTCTATTTTTACAGCAACAAGGGGCATAAGACTACGACCCTTACTGGTTGCACCGGAAATTAGAATTTCGGGTTTGTATTTTTTTATCAGTCTGGAAACTACTGATGCATAAATTGCATCATTGAAGTATTTAAGAGATTCATCATCTACTATTATTACCCTATCCGCAAATTTATGAAACAATTCAAGCTCGTATCCTACTAATTTACTGCCCATAAGCAGGCATACGACCTTACATTTTTTAGATGTATGTTTATCTGCAAGCTCTTTTGCTATTCCTAGAAGTTCTAAAGTTACTTTATGTACTTGTCCCTCTACAATCTCTCCAAGAACCCATACATCATTATAATTATCAGCAATATCTGATTCTGTAAGTTTCATAATTACTCCCTGATATAATCCCGATATTAAAGTTCAATTCGGGTTTTTAATATTTTCATCAATTCCCTTGCAGAATCCGATGCACTGCCATTCAGAATGATGGTATGTTTATCCCTGGCATCCGGTTTTCGGGTGGAAACTACCCTTGTGGGCGATCCGCCTAAACCTATCTTATTTGGATCTGTTTTCAGATCTGTTTCGTCCCAAATTGTGATCTCTGATTTTCTTGAGCTGAGTCGCCCTTTAAGAGTGGGGATTCTTGGAATATTTACATCCTTCAATACTGTTAGCACTGCCGGCAGTTTCACGATGCTTATATCACTCCCTGATTCATGCATCCTTTCAAGTTTCAGTTCAGATGATCCTGATTCCACAAAACGCGAAACATATGTCACCTGTGGCCAATTTAAATGTGCAGCTATTCCTGGGCCCACTTGTGCTGTGTCTCCATCCACTGCCTGCTTGCCACAGATAACCAGATCTACATTGCCAATTTTTATAATTGCCTGTGACAAAATATAGCTGGTTGCATAAGTATCTGATCCACCCAGGGGACGCCCGTTAAGTAGTATTCCTCTGTCTGCTCCGCATGCAATAGCCTCTCTAATAGTCAACTCTGCTCTTTTGGGTCCCATTGAAAGTACAATTACTTCTCCGCCATGTTTTTCTCTTAATAGTATTCCCTGTTCAAGGGCATAGGTGTCAAAGGGATTCATCTCTATTGAAACGCCCTCTCTTATAAGTCTTTTAGTTTCCGGATCAATACTAACCTCAGTGGTTCCTGGAACCTGTTTTACACAAACAACTATCTTCATATTACTACCTGCCTTGGAATTTCTGAGAGAAGATTAAATTGCCGTTTATAATTCATCATGGCAAGATAGACACCTCCTGATGGATACTCATCCTGAAGCAGGGCAAGGGTTGCTATTGGGTCATATTCAGTATCTTCCGGTATCTCATAACCGACGCAGTCTGACAGAAGGTGTAGTTTTTTAGACATCCAGGCTTCGACGATTACGGGAATATCAATTCTGCTGATTAATCTGTCCACCACAGGGTTCTTTTCAATTATAGGCTGGGTAATTACAAACTCTGCACCTGCCTCTATCTTCCTGTCCATCTTTTCTAGCTCTTCTTCCTCTGGTTCATATGGATTAAAGGCAACTCCTAAAATAAAAACACCGGAATATTCGCGATTGATATATTTCAGGAGCTCCACTGCTGTTACGGACGAAACACCTTTAATACCAAGATCAGAAGGGTTTAGTTTAGGGAAGCGGACATTGCCGTCTCCAGATACTACCAAAAGGTATCTTATACCCTGGGCAATACAGGTTTTAAGAATATCATCCAGAACCCTTTTGGAGTGGAATGTATTTACATGTATCATCACATTTTCCGTATTTACAGGAAGATTATACTCCTCAATAATTTCAGTCCCCTGAAAGGACATATTTCCCATGGCATTATCTGTTATGCATGCGCAGTATCCGGCATCCAAAACTCTTTTATAGCGGGTTGCAAATCTGTCCAGCCTCACCTCAAGATCTTCCGCATCCTGATGGGGCGGAAGAACTTCAACATGGAACATATCATAATTGCTATTCATTAAAATCCTCCTATCTTTGGTATATTACTTTGAAACAGAGCTCAGATCTTGTAATTTAATAGTAATTTTTGTACTTTTCTGGTGAATTGAGTCTTTAATAATAGTATACATTACAAACTAGTGATATTAGATATTTTTGGATATCATATAGGTGGATATCATTTATCACCTTCTTCTTGTATTTACAATTATAATCGATTATATTATTTCAACAGAGGTTCTATTGAATATAAAAGCAGATACTCCTAATTTTAAACAGGATGGATTAATCACAGATCTTGAAAATAAATTGTCCCAGCTCGAAAAAGAACAATCTTCCCTAAATAATTCCTTAAAAAAACTCAAAAAAAAAGAATTAAGATATCACAATATCTTTAAAAATTCAGCTGTTGCAATTTGGGAGGAGGATTTTTCTGAAGCTTATACTATTCTGAAAAAACTACCCTGTAAAACAGAGAAGGAGTACTCAGATTACCTGGATAATGACCACAACCTTCTAAATAAGCTTTTTACTACAATAAAAATCCTGGATGTAAATCTGGCAACAATAAAGCTACATGGAGCAAAAAATAAAGAAGAACTTATTTCATCTCTTGATAAAATTTTCACCAAAGATTCTTACTCTACCCTTAGGGACCAATTCGCATCTCTTGCAAGTGGTGCACATTACTATAAATGCGAAACAACAGGACAAAAACTTAATGGTGAAAATTTTAATGTAATGCTTACAGCTTTTTTCCCAAACAACAGAGGTGAGAAAGTTTTTATAACTACTATGGATATTAGTGATAGGATTCTACAGGAAAATAAACAATCTTCTATATTAAAAGAAATTGAAGAGAAGAAAAAAATTGCAGATATCCTTGTGGAAATTACTTTTGAACTTGCATCTAAAACTGATCAAAAGGATATTCTGGAAACAATTTTAAAGCAGATTGAAAAAGTTGTACCCTACTCAAGTGCCAATATTATGTTAGTAGAGAATAATAAACTTATTGTTGCCAAACATAGAGGTTATGACAAATTCGGTGCTGATGAATTTATGACTAAATTTGCTGAAAATATTGCTAAAGAAGGTGCGGCAAAGACATTCAGAGATAATCATCAAACTCAAATTATTGAGGACACTCAAATATCAAAAGATTGGAAAATTTTCCCAGAGACTACTTATATTGAGTCATTCTTATCAATACCTATTGAGTGGCAAGGGAATGTGATTGGTCTTTTAAATCTTGACAGTACCCAAAAAGGAAAGTTTTCTCAGAATGATATAAATACTTTAAAACCTATAAATCAGGCAGCTGCAATATCTATTCAAAAAGCACGTTTATTTGCTAAAGCAGAAAATGAGATTCTGGAGCGTAAAAAAACTGAAACCAAATTGAAAAATTCTTTGAAGGAAAAAGAAATACTTCTACGGGAAATTCATCACAGGGTTAAAAATAATCTTACTATTATAGTTGCACTTATTAACCTTCAGGACACAAAATTTTCCAACCCCGAGGAAACAGAGCTTTTTGAAGATTTAAACCAGAGAATTCATTCAATAGCACTTGTACATGAGAAGCTTTATGAAAACCAGGATTTATCCAATATAGATTTTGCAAGCTACGCCCTTGACTTATTCAATTCAATTCGATCTGTTATAGTTTTTAGATCTGATATTACATTTAAAATAGACATACCAGAGAATATCTATTTTAGCCTGGACAGGCTTATTCCTTTGGGTCTGACTTTAAATGAACTTTTGACAAACAGCTTAAAATATGCATTTACTGAAATTGGAGGCGAAATTTCATTAAAACTTGAAACCATAGGAAATTATTACACACTTTGTGTCAAAGATTCAGGAATTGGTTATCCAGAACAGGTTCTAAAAGGGAACTACACCCAATTGGGGCTTATTCTGGTAAGTTCACTAGTGGATCAGATAAATGGTACTTTGGAATTTAATAATATAAATGGTGCTTATGTAACAATAGAATTTCCAATTTTGGAGAAGTTCTAATGAATAATATTAATAAGAAAGATCAAAATAAAATAGATAGATTGAAAGAAATTATTGAAACGAAAAAAAAAGAAAACCGTCAACTAGAACTTCAAAAAAAAAGGATAAAAGAACAAACACTAAGATATCAGGAAATATTCAATAATTCCTATTTATCTATTTGGGAAGAAAATCCATCTGAAGTTTATAAAATCATGGAATCACTACCCTGCAACAATGGAAAAGAACTATCATATTTTCTCTCCAGCAATACAGAAACTTTAATACAAATGATATCACAGTTAACAATAATTGGAATTAATAGTTACACAGTAATATTATTTGGAGCATCCAATAAAACTGATTTTTTGGAGACTCTAAAAAAAGGACAATTACTTACACCGGAAGCATTTCCCGGGTTTATTAAAATTTTTGCAGCAATGATTGATAAAAAATCTTATGTTAAAACTGAAATTACCACTAATAAAAAAAATGGTGAAAAACTTAAACTCCTTGTTACTTCATATATTCCTGGCCAAGGTAACGGGAATATGCTTATTAGTATGATGGATATTACAAAGATAAAGGACCGGGAAGATTTTGTTAGAGATTCAATTATCATGGCCTCTGAACAAAGAAAAAGATCTGAAGTACTCCAGAGTATATTACTTACATTGACCTATTCCCTGAATAGAGAAAAAATTCTAAATGCAATACTGTTGGAAGCAAAAAAAATTGTACCATATTCAACTGCAAATATTAGACTCTTACAAAATGAAAAATTAAATGTTGTTGCATCAGTTGGTTATGAAAATTTTGAAGCAGCTGACTTCATAAAACAGTCATCTATCAGCACCAAAGAGTTTGGAGATGCCGAAAAGTATCTAGATACTGGAACAATAAATATTATTGCTGATACAAATGTAGACCCTGGTTGGAAAGTATTTCCTGAAACCTCATTTATACGTGGTTATATTGGAATTCCTTTTAAATGGAAGGGAGAAATTTCGGGTCTTCTTAGCCTGGACAGTGACAAAACAGGTACATTTTTAGAATCAGATATCGAAAAACTGGAACCTTTTGCACATGCAGTTACAGTGGCACTACAAAGCTCCCATTTATTTGAAACTATTAAAATAGAACTCGAAAAGCGTAAACAAATAGAACTTTCCATAAAAAAATCTTTGGGTGAAAAAGAGATCCTTCTTAAGGAGATACACCATAGGGTAAAAAATAATCTAACCTTAATTATGTCACTGATAAACCTACAAAGCGATATGCTTTCAAACAATATAAATCCAAATATCTTTGAAGGTTTGAAACAGCGAATTTATACGATCTCCCTTGTTCATGAAAGACTTTACAATAGTAAAAACCTCTCAAGTATCGAATTGAAATCATATTTAATTGACTTAACATCATCTATCAGGACACTTTCTCTTTTCAAAGAGGGGATAGAGTTTAAAATGAATATGAAAGATGATATTGAAATAAAATCTGATACACTTATACCTCTTGCACTTCTCTTGAACGAATTAATAATCAATTCAGTAAAATATGCATTCCCTAATGAACCTGGTATAATTAGTATAGATGTCAGCGAAGAGGATGGAGATTATGAAATTATTTTTAAGGATAACGGAATTGGTATTCCTGAAGATAGAGAACAATCATCATCACAAATGGGTTTATTCCTTGTTGAATCTCTGGTTGCACAAATTGATGGATCAGTAAGCTTCCATAATGATGAAGGAGCTGTTACAACAATAATTTTTCCACAAAAATAATTTTATAAATTCCTCTGGAGTATCGATGAATAAAAATGAAACCCGTATTCTTGCATTTTCCAGTGCAAGCCATTTTTTTACTCACTTTTATATGCTAATTTATCCAGTCCTGGTTCTACCTTTGAGCAGAGATCTTGGTCTAACTCTTGATAAAGTATTGGGCTTGAGTTTTTTGATGTACCTCCTCTATGGCCTTGCAGCCATTCCCTGGGGGTTTCTCAGTGATAGTACAAGTCCAAGGATGGTAATGGGAGTAGGTACCGTAATTGCCGGTGCAGGATTACTTTTTTCAGGTCTCATAAAAAATCCCAATTTGCTCTTCTGGACACTGTCTATTACAGGGTTGGGCTGTGCAGCTTATCATCCTTCAGGTCTTGCACTTGTTTCCAAGGGCATAAAAGCAAGAGGAAAGGGAATGGGAATTAACGGTATATTTGGCAATTTGGGGATGGCCGCGGCACCGTTTACAGCCGGTATAATGAACTATTATCTGGGCTGGAGACAAACGCTTATTTTACTGGGTATTGCAGGAATTACAGCTGGATTTTTAAGTTTTATATTTAATTTCTCAGTACCAAGAGACGGGGATCTTCAAAGTGGTGAAAATCTTAATGAAAAAAGCGTGTTAAAACTATTTATAATTCTTTCTGTTGTTGTACTTCTTTCGGGGCTAATGTACAGGACCTATACATTGATCTTTCCTGCCTGGATAGAAACAAAGTTGGGAAGCTTATTTTCAGAGATAAATGGAATACTTGCCAGTAATGGTTCACAAGCCCTCTTACCGGAATCAGGTACTCTAATAGCTTCTATTATAACAGGATTTGCATATATAATTGGAATGTTTGGTCAATTTACCGGGGGTAGGATTGCAGACAAATGGGAACTTAGGTCTGCATACTTATTTTTCTGGGTTATGGCTCTACCATTTCTTCTGCTTGCCAGATTTTCCACCGGATTATGGGTACTACCATTTGCAGGATTATTCATTTTTTTTGCAATGGGGATGCAGCCTATAGAAAACAGTATTTTTGCTATTTTAACTCCTTCAAGATGGAGATCGGTTGGGTATGGAATTAAATTCACCCTGACTTTCGGAATAGGTTCGCTCTCTGTTTTTATTGTAAAACAGGTTGAACCATTTATAGGTCTTGACGGAATTATACTGATGACAGCCGGATACCTTGCTCTAACAACTATCGCAGCTGTGGTACTCAAATTTACTCACCGAAACCAGAAAATAAAACACTCATGAGGTTAATATGAAATCAGATTTTTTAGTTGTATGTCTTAATCCGACAATTCAAAAGACTATTATATTGAATGAACTGAAAGAAAACGAGGTGAATAGGTCTTCAGATTACAGGACAGATGCTTCAGGGAAAGGAGTAAATGTTACACGAGTATTATCCCAGTTAGGGGCAGACTCCGTCCATCTAACTCAATCGGGATATAGAGCTGATTATTTTCTAAATCTTACCAATGAAGACTATCTCAATGTTCAAACAGTTCCTAACAAATCTCCTATAAGAACATGCACAACTTTAATAAGTAATACAAACATTACAGTTACAGAAATTGTAGAAGAATCTTTACCTGTAGATGTTAATACAGAGACACTGATACTGGATGAGTATAAGAGACTTTTGATAAATACTGAAAACGTAATAATTTCCGGTTCAAAAGCTTCTGGATTTAGTAACAATATTTTTCCACAAATGGTTAAACTAGCAAAAACTGCAAAAAAAACTGTTATTCTGGATTATAGAGGTAAAGATCTTATAAATTCGGTTTCCTATAGACCAGATATAATAAAGATTAATTTTCCGGAATTTGTATCCACATTTTTTCCTGATTATTCAATAGGTGAGCATGAAGAAAATATAAAGCTAAAAGAATTAGTTATTGAAAAAATCACAGAACTTTATAGTACATTTGGTATTAAAACAATACTGACAAGAGGAACAATGCCGGTGATATTTATGACTGAGACAGGTTCTATACTAGAAGAGAAAATCCGATTAGTAAAACCAATAAACACAATTGGCAGTGGAGACGCATTTACTGCGGGACTTGCGTTCAAACTGAACCAAAAAGCAAGCCTAAAGGAAGCCGTACTTTTTGGAGCTGAATGCGGATCAAAGAATGCAGGGTTATTGAGGCCTGGAGTAATTAGATAATAGTTGTCATGATAGGATGATTATCGTCTTTATGAAAAACCAGGCAGTTCCGAATTATCCGCAGAATAATATCCTCTCTTAAATATTTACAACTAAAGTTCTATTCATGTCCTGTAGCATCAATCTGCTTCAACATTTTATCAAAATCACTCTCAAATAGTTTATCTTGAATTGGCCGATATTTTTCAAATTCACTCTCTGCAAAGCTTTTTTCCATGTTTTCAAACCCATATAATCTTTTTTGTGATTTGCCCTATCTATAACTAATTAGGCAGCTGTGTGCCCATGTACTGCAAAATGCAACTTATTCTGAACATTTGCAAAAAAAACTTTTGTAGTTGGACTATTTAACTCATAGTCCAATTCAGTAGAATTAATATCAGTAATTTGCTGATAAATATTCCTTTCACTTTCACGGATATCACGGATTTCAAGAATTAAATCTTTAAAATACTGTTTGCTTAAATATGCTCCATTTTTAAGTCTGGTATTATCAAGCACATATCCTCGAATTGCAAAATCCTTCAAAACCTGAGTTGCCCATCTTCTAAAATGGGTTGCTTCCTCAGAGTTTATTCTGTATCCAAGAGCTATTATTGCCTCTAAATCATAATGTTTTGTATTATATTTTTTTCCATCCTTAGCAGTTATTAGGAATTCCCTAATAGCTGAATTACTTTCAAGCTCACCGGAATTAAAAATATTTTTAAGATGTTCGTTGACTTGTAGCTATATGAACATTAAATAATTTAGCAATTAGTTTTTGGGTAAGCCATACATTTCCATCGTCTACTCTTACTTCTATTCCATCTTCATTTGCTTGTGATATAAAAATCAGGAATTCGGCTGTACTATTTCTTATTGTTAATCTTTTACCACTCATTTCACCTCCCCAAAAAAATATAGATAAGAATCTTCAACTCTCTCGTGTTATCTCTTCTGCAATCAATTCAGCCTGTTTTAAAACTGTCTCAGTAGCAAGTTTCTGCATATCCGGTGGATATCCAAACTGGCGTAATGTTCTTTTTACAATGACCTTTAATTTTGCTTTTACACTTTCCTTTATTGTCCAGTCGATAGAGGCATTGGCTTTTATCTTTTCGAAGAGTACAACTGCCAGTTCCCGGAGTTTATCTTTTTCCATTACCTCTCGAGCACTGTCATTATCGGCAATGGCTGTATAGAAGGCATATTCATAATCTGACAGCCCCATTTCTGCAGGCTCCTTGTCCATATCCTTAATTTCTTTGCTTAGATTAATTAACTCTTCTATGACTTCCGCTGCGGATAATATCTTGGCATGATATCGTTTAATGGAACTCTCCAGCATTTCCATGAGAGATTTGCTCTGGACCAGGTTTTTCTTGGTTCTGGTTTTTATTTCGTCATTGAGCAGTTTTTTTAAGACTTCTAGGGCAATATTCTTATGCTCCATGTTTTTGACTTCCAGTAGAAAGTCTTCTGAAAGGATGGAAATATCCGGTTTTTTGATTCCTGCAGCATCGAAAACATCTATGACCTGATCGGTTACCAGAGCCTTATCAATGACCTGTCTTATGGCTGTTTCAACTTCTTCATCAGTTTTACCGGATCCAGTTCCGTCGAATTTAGCAAGCCGGGATTTTACTGCCTGAAAAAACGAGACTTCGTCCTTAACTTCCATGGCTTGTTCGTGGGGAATGGCAATAGAAAAGGCCTGGGACAAGGCTGTTACTTCGTTTGTGTACCGTTTCTTACCGTCATCGAGTCCAAGAATATGCTCTTCTGCAGCCAGAATCAGAGAGAGCTTCTTTCCGGTGTCTGCTTCGAAATAATCTTCATAAGGAAATCCATGAAACATCTGAGCTACGACTTCCAGTTTCTCCAGCATAAGCTGTACAGCCTTTTCCTGGGCAATGGCCGGGTCGCCTTTTCCGCCGCTGTCTGAATAGAAGGACAGGGCTTTTTTAAGGTCAGATGCAATTCCAAGGTAATCTACTACAAGCCCACCGGGTTTATCCTTGTAGACTCGGTTAACACGAGCAATGGCCTGCATAAGGTTATGCC
>JAQIBN010000087.1 GCA_027859095.1 Spirochaetia bacterium
CCTCATATACATTATGTAGCTCCCGGAGGAGCCATAGATAAAGAATCATTAACCTGGAATAAAACGTCAAAGGAGTTCTATTTACCCATATTCCAGTTATCTAAAATGTGCAGAGACAAATTCAAAAAAATAATCGAAAAGAAAAATCTACTTCATGCAATTGTTATCATCTTTCTTTAGTCTTAATATATTCTTCAATGGCTTCTCTTGTTGTCATCCAATTCTTATTTATCTTTACTGCTGCTATTCTCCCTTTTCTTGCTAATAATGATAAATACTCCTGTGAATAATCACAATATTTAGTAGCCTCCATAAGATTAATAAACATTCTATTTTCAGCTTGATCCGGTTCTATACTGTTTAAATATATTATAAGTGAACGCTCAATTGATCTACCAATAAAATCATTGTAAGGTTCCAGTCTTCCTAAATTTGCCTCATTTAAGACTCTGTAGTATCTTCTTCTGTCAACTTTCAATATTATTGCCGGAGGATAACCATGTTTTATTAATAATAAATTCATTAATAATCTTGATACTCTGCCATTCCCATCGATAAAGGGATGTATCATTACTAGTTTGTAATGAATATCTGCCGCTAGCTCTGGAATATTTTTATTATATTCATTTTCATTTAACCATTCTATAAATTCACTCATGAGACGTGGTATTTTTATCGATTGTGGAGGTAAATGATTTGCTCCTACAATTCTTACATTTTGTTTTCGATAATTCCCAGCCTCTGTATCATCGATTGATTTAAGTATCAGGGAATGTAAATTTCTTATTGTTTGTTCAGTTATTTTTTCTTTTTTCTCAACAACTAATTTTAAATAGTCAATTCCTTTTTTATGATTTATAGCTTCAAAATGTTCGTTTACTGTCTTTCCACCAATTGTTATACCAGTATTAATTACAATTTCTGTTTCCTGTAATGTAAGTGTATTCCCTTCAATTGCATTAGAATTATATGTCCAGGCTATAGTAAATTCTTCTTCCAATTTTCTGATTATTGATGGATTTAATGGTCGATTTCGATCAAGTTCCCGTTTCTTACCTTCAATACTTCTTAATATTTTCTCATTCATGTATCGGTATCCTTAATTACACTACTAACCGATATTAACACAATATCTAATTATGTTCAACTTTTTCTGATTTTAAAGCCTAAATATTTACTTCCATCGGAGATTAAAACAGTTATCAGACCAGTCTCATTCATAAAATCAAAGCCTGTAACCGATCACGAGCTCCAAAGTCAAATTCACAATATAAATTTCTTAAAAATAAAACATTTTCTCTGATGAGTTTGCTTCAGTTGGAGTTTACAGGCAGTTTTAAACAGAGAAATGATAACGCCCAAATGACCAGTGCCCTCGCAGGAGCGCAGCGACGAAGTGTGCCCAGTATGGGTAATACCTAACAGGTGAAAGTCCTGTTATCACTCTGAAAGGAGGGAAGATATAGACGAAGGCAAGGGTGTCCGAAGAAAATCTACAGCCCGCTTAAGAAGCTAAGCATAAAAGGTAGTTGTAGATCCAATGAGGAATCTGAAGAAAGCTCTAGTCGAAACTATCGTTTGAACGGAAGTGAACCTTCGTAAGGCAGATGCAGTGGATAAGGTGCCCTCGACCACCGAAGTCCAATATCCTTTACGTAAAACTGCATATGTACTGAAGGCAGACGGATAGTGAAATAGGTATTATTCTTACCTGGGGAAGGACTGCTGATATGGTAACTGTGTAAATACGACTGTAATTTCGCAAATTAAAATAACTGATATGTTGTGACCTTTGTCAAGTCATAATAAATTACCCTATAAAATCTCCTCGAATACCAGGATAGAGGGTTATGTTCAGTAAATTAGCATTGTTCTGCCAAATCGGCATCTCTTCAGACGATACCGATGATGTTGCATTTTCCAGATGACCGGTTTTTAAACAATGGTTGCTCTTTTAATTGTGGCCTATTCAACTTCTTTTCATCGAAATAATGGACCAGTAAGTTAACCATTGGTTTCATTAAGGGGACGATTCGTGTTTTGTTACCCTTACCAGTTAATTTAACTGTTGCAGGACTATCAAGCCTAATATCACGAACCTTCAGATCTGCAATTTCTTGCACCCTTGCACCGGTATCATAGAGCAATCCCAAAAGAATTAAATCCCTACGTCCTTGTGCTGTATGACGGTCTGGTTGTTCCAATAACAACTTAATTTCTTTGATAGATAAATAGGATATCACTGAGTTACCAGCTTTTTTGAATGGAATTGTGAGGATTTCCTGCAAAGGGAAAAGCAATTCCGGCTGTTCATATTGAAGGAATTTACAGAATGCATGAATAGCAGCCAATCTCTGATTTCGAGTAGAGACAGAACAGCAACGGGTTTCCTGTATCCATTTTAGAAACGACTCAATGATTGTTTTGTCAATTTTAGCAAGTGTAATTTTTTCCGGTTTGAGATTATACACTTGTCGGCAAAAACGGATGAATAGGGAAAAAGTATCCCTATAGGATTTTATGGTGTTACTGCTGGCACCAACTTCTGCTGGTAAATATTTTGCAAGATAGGTCGTTAACCAGTAGGAAAAATCAGTAGGTTTCATGATAAACCGCCGGTAAAACATATTTTGATACTGGGTTAACTAATTTGATTAAATCTGGGAAAAATTCTACTGTAAGTCTAACATAATGTTCTGTAGATGCTGTTGAAGCATGGCCTAAATAGGTTGAAAGAATAGGAAGTGCACAATAAATATCAATTCCTTGTTTGACCATATTATTTAATGAATGAACAGCAAAAGTGTGGCGTAAGTCATGCATTCGAGGCCCGATACCTTTTCCTCCATGGGAAATTTCACTTTGCCAGAGTATATTCCGAAAATTCTCATAAGCAGTATCTTTTCTATATTTTGTTCTGTCCTTATTCAAAAAAAAATAATCTTGCGGTGTTGATAGCTGGTGAAGTTGCTTCAGATATACGAAGACCAGTACTGTAAAGTAATCTGAACAGTACTGGCAGTAAAATGTTTCTGTTAGTACGTTTCGATACTGATAAAGTGTCACAGGTATAAAAAAACCGCTGTAATTCTTCTGAAGTAAAAATATAGGGTACAAATTTATGCCGATCTATTTTAGCATGGCAAGCTGGAATAAAGGGAGAATACCCCAGATCAACTAAAAAAAGAGAAAATTGTCTAAGATTGGAAGTCCTCTCACCCCAAGTGGAAGCATTTTCCCAATCACGCTTTTTTGTCCACAGTAAAGCAACCTCCTTGGTCAATTGAGGTTCTTTGAGTCCTATTGTAACTGTAAATCTTGAAAACCGTTTAAGAGCATTAGCAGCAGTAATATAATTGAACCCAAGAGAACACTTCATCTTAACAAATCGGGTAAGCAAATCTTTAAAGGATTCTTCAAAATTGACATCAGTACCTTTAGTCTTCAACATGTTTCCCCTCCCATTCTCCTTTTTCAGGAACATCAAGCATACATTGTTTAAGATGTGTTAAATCAATTTTAAGATAGATAGAGGTTGTTTGAGAGTTACTATGACCCAGCACTTCTGAGATAACTGGGAGTGGTACATTTTTTACTAATAATGCACTTGCAAGACTATGTCTTAATGCATGTGGACCATGTTTTTTACCAGGAGGGATGGAAATGCTGGCTTTTCGAAGATACAGGCTAACAATACTATGAAGTGTAGGAGGACTCAATGAAGAAATTGGGCAAACATGACGAAGAAAAATATGTTCATCTTTGCTTTGTGGGCGTCCATATTTAAGATATCCAATAATTGCATTCCCAACATCTGGCAAGAGTGGTAAAAGTATATGTTTTCCTGTTTTTGTTTGATTGAATTGAATTTCGTTTGATGTCCAGTTCATATTAGAAAATTCAAGGTTACATATTTCACCTGCCCGCATTCCAAGTCTCGCGGCTAAAAGTAGTATTGCATAATCTCTTTTCCCTTTGGGATTTCCACGGTCAACACTTTTTAATAGTCGATTTACCTCGTCCTCACTGAATGCAGAAGGAATTTTAGCTGTTTTATCAATCTTTATAGAAGGAACTATTGATTCTAAATTAACCTTGATGGCATTGTCCGCGTAAAGATAGCGTAGTATATTTCTAAGATTACAAAGACCACAATATATTGAAGCGTTTGTCAGTCCTGCCATAGAGTTCACATAATCAAAGATATGTTTGGATTCGAGATTTTTTAATGATTCAAGATGAATTGAACCGATATGGTCAGAAAATCGAGTAAGATAAATACGATCCGATTCAATTGTTTTAGCGCTACGACCATCCTGCACTCGTTTTAAAATGTATGCTTCAAATAATTTATTTACACTTTCAGTAAATGGCTGGGGAATACGTCTTCTTTTTGATAAAACATACCCATGAATCTGATATTCAATCAGCATATTTATAGCTCTGACTTGTCTCATAGCTTTACTGGAAAGATCTTTCAAGTTCGTGGCTCCAAACTTCTGAAATAGAAAACTGTTACCAATTTCCGAGTCGAAATGGCAAACATTTTGGTCATCCATAAAATTCTGTAATTCTTTCCAGTTTTTTTCGTATAGTTGTATTCGTACTTTTTTGTACTTCAACCTATTTAATTCCGTTTTGACTTTATTGCATAAATCATCTAATCCAATTTTTTGCACTGTTTCCATAATTTTCTCCTTTGAAATCTTGATCAATTAATGATTCCATAAGAAAAATATTATGAAAAGCCACCAGATTTATTATTCTAGGCTGTATAAAAACTTAACAGTGTTAACTCCGCATAATAATTTACTGAACATAACCCTTTCCCTGAGGTCTGTAGGGACGTGCATAGCTTAGAGAGATACCTAACCCGGCACATCCCAACTGCAATCTGTGTGAACGGAATGAGGGGCCATTATCCACATAGAGTTTTCTGGGGACTCCTCTTTTTTTTAAAGCTGTCCAGAGACAGTGTAAGTAATTATCTATATTTTCTGAGAGATAAAACTGTCCATGGGTTATCCCATTCCTTACTTACCAGTTCCTTCAAAATACTCTCTTTTTCTCCCCAATGTTCATGTACATTGCATTCGACCAGAGGGAAAATGACTCCAAAACGGAAGATTGCTATTTTCTCTTTTTTCTCACTATCCATAAGGATACCTCCTGAAATTTATTCTCATTTAAAAATAAATCAGGACTATCCTACTGTCACCGCAAAAGGGAGGTAGGGAGGATCACTGCTATGGTATATTTCACGGTATTTCAACCTGAATGTTACCGGTTTCTGACCACTTTTGATGAAGGTCATAAAGTATTGCAAAGGGCTCTGCCAATTTTCTAATTGACTACACTGAAACTTCAAAGCTTTCATCCAGTACTGTTGATTCTGACGGGGAATCTCACTGGAAAAAGGTTTACCTTTTAATTTGATTAACAGCATTTTGTTAATAATTTTATTAGGATACTGAAAGCCTGTTGGATATTCACAAGGTCTTGCTGTGTGAACTGCTCCACATTCCGGACATCGCCACCGCTTCATCCAGATTCCCTGTATGTATCCATAGAAATAGCGAATAACATATCCGTGACCCCAAAGCCGTATGCTATTGCAAGAAGGACATAATTTGGGCTTTTCCCATGAATATTTCTTTCCAAGCTCTTGAATATTTTGCAAATCTATCCGAAAAAGAAGTAACAGTAGTTTCCTCCCTTTGGGAGGTCGTTTGTATTTGGGGCATGTGGTCATTGATGTGGACACTGCTCCATTTTTTATTCTTCGGATAATGTTAATCTAAGACAAATTCACTTTTTTAATTTGCGAAATTACACCCCCTTCCAGAATTGTATGAATTTTTAGTTAGACAGTAGTATTCCAAAACTCAACAGTACAGAAAACAAAAGTCCCGCCTTTGCAGTTCCAGCCAATGTTTTATTAAGAGCCTTACCACTGGTACGTCCATACATATCCTGAAACAGCGGAACCCACAATGGTGCAGAAACAAGTGAAAGGAGAACCCAGGGAGAGGTATCTGTTAGAAATACCAAAGTGGGAGGAATAAGATAGGCCACGACCACAAGGAGATAATATTCAACCCGTGTCAATTTTTCTCCCATAACTACAGCCAGGGTTTTTTTGCCCCCTGCCGTATCAGTCTTAATATCTCTGTAATTATTTACTACAAGTATGGCTGTAATCAGTAGACCTATAGATATTGAATAAAGAATAATTTCAATATTAAGGTTAAGTGTTTGAACATAGTAGGTTCCACAAACAGCAGCTGGACCAAAAAAAGTAAAAACAAAAAGGTCTCCCAGGGCATTTGAAGATAATGGAAAAGGACCTGCACTGTAGAGATAAACTGATATTACAGAAGCGAGACCAATAATTAAAATTGGAAGTCCTGCAATGTAAATTAAATAAACGCCAATGGTTAAAATTACCAATGTAATCAATGCCATACCTATACGCATAGATTTTAAACTTAGAAGTCCTCCGGCAGCTGCCCTTGTTGGGCCGACTCTGTCAGGGGTATCAATTCCATGAATAAAATCGAAATAGTCGTTAGCAATATTGACTGCAATCTGAAGAAGTAGTGCTGCTGCCAGAGCGGCAATAACAGGAAGTAATTTAAAGCTGTCTTCTGACCAGGCAAGTGCTGCCCCAGGAAGTATTGGGCCAAGAGCAGCCGGGAGAGTTTTTGGCCTTGCGGCTGTAACCCATCCTTTTATACCTGAACTATTCATCCTTCCCCCTCTTTTTTTCTCCCCAGTGAATAGCTATAGTTCCAAACATATATTTTCTGTATGAAACTTTCTGGAATCCGGTTTTAATCATTATTTCTTTTATTTCTTCGGCAGTTTTAAAGGCTTTGGTTGTTTCCGGGAGATATGTATATGCCGATTTATTACCGGAAATTAAAGAACCCAATATTGGAATTATTTTTAAGAGATAAAAATTAATGAAGGGGGACATATTTGATTTTACCGGGGGTGTTGTATCCAGGCAGGCAACTTTGCCACCTGGATTTAATACTTTGTATTGTTCTGAAAACGCAGTATTTATATCCCCGGCATTACGCATTAGGTAGGCTGATGTTACTATATCGAAACTTGTATTTTTGAAGGGAAGTTTTAGTGCATCTCCCTCGATCCATTCTACTATAGTAAAATTAGGTCTTTTTTGTTTGCTCAGGTTTTCATACCTGGAGTGAGCAATATTCAGCATGCCGGATGAAAAATCCAGGCCGGTACTTCTTTCCAGTTTTATCCCCATTTGTAGGGCTTCAATTATTACATCTCCTGTACCTGTTGCCACATCCAGCAATCTGTTCCCATGCTTTAAACCTGACAGTCTGATAAGTTCTCTTCTCCACCTACGGTCTTGTCCAAAAGTTATTAATTTGTTCATTAAAACATATCTGGGTGAGATTTTATTAAACATATCTTTAATACTATCCGGGTTTTCTTTTCTCATTTACTTCCTATCTGTGCCTGGAAACCTTCCATTCCAGAATATCTATTAAATAGTATAAAAGAAATCCCAGAAGGCTAATTGCAAGAATACCTGCATACATCTCTTTATATCTAAGTGCCTGATAGGCTCTTACTATTATAAAATATCCAAGACCATATTCTGTTAGAGATTGTTCTGCTATAAAAAGAACTGCAAGGGATGTTCCAATGGAAACACGAACTGCAGTAAGAATTGCCGGGATCGAAGCTGGGAAGTATACAAAACGCAGCAGAGCCAGTCTCCCTGCGCCCAGAGATTTTACAGAATTTATAAGAGCCTCTGGCAAACCGGCAGATTCATCCCGGACAACTACCAGTATTTGAAAGAAAATTATTAGGCTGATAAGAAAAATCTTTGAAAAGTTGCTTATACCAAAAAGAACATAAACAACAGGAAGAAGTACAATCTTGGGTATTGCATAGAGTACTGAAATTAATGGAGAAAAAAAGCGATTAAGGGCTTTCATCTGTCCAAGGATCAATCCTATTGGAACTGCTGCAATTACAGCTGCCAGAATAGCAGTAATTACCCTTATAGTGCTGACCAGAAAATGAATCCCAAGTTCTCCTATTATTAGTTTTCCAAACACAGGAAGGACTGACAGAGGGGAGGGCAGTATCGGCTTGTTGACTCCAAGTGCAAGCGCTATCCAGAGAATAAGAAACATTACAAATCCAATGGAGATCTCTTTTATGGTATAACGTTTCATTTTAGTGACTCCAGAACCTTCCGAAGCTGCCCACACATCCTTGTATAATCCCTGCTGTTTTTAAAGTCAGATGAACCGGCTCCGGGATTTTCGAATATCAGAGCATCCTGTCCGGCCCTCTGAATTACAATAATCCGCTTTCCCAGAAACACGGCCTCTTCAAGATTATGTGTTACTGTTATTCTGGTTCGGGTACTTTCTTTATCCAGATCCAGGATAAGATTCTGCAGAGAGTCTCTTGTTTTTAAATCAAGAGAGGTAAAGGGCTCATCCATAAGGAGCAGATCGGGCTGGAGAACCATAGTTCTTGCAATGGCTGTTCTCTGTTTTTGGCCTCCGGAAATTTGTGAGGGATATTTATCCCGCAGATCATTAATTGTTAATCTTTCAAGCCAGTATTCTACAGTTTCTGTTTCCTGTTGTTTATCAAATTTACTGCTTGTCGGAGAGTGTTTACCATCCGGGCCATAGTACTTTCTAATTCTAAATCCCAGTCTTATGTTTTTCTCTACTGTTTCCCAGGGAAGGAGACCATGATCCTGCATTATAAAACCTGTTTCCGGTCGGGACCTGTTTATCTGACTCCCTGCTATTAGAAGACTTCCTTTTTTAGCTTTGAGTAGTCCTGAAAGCATGTATAGGAGGGTTGTTTTCCCGGAACCTGATAATCCTAGAACTGACCAGGATTCACCATTTTTTACATTCCAGTTAAAACCTGAAAATACAGAGATATTATCGGGGTAGGAAAATTGGAGATTCTGAATTTTAATCATTTGTACTTATAAAGATATCAGTAATACTGGACTCATACAACGGAGAGGTCTCAAGAAGTTTCTTTTCCTGAAGCCAGTTTATCACATCATTCCATTGGTTCTGATCCGGGATTTCTCCATAAGGGAACTCAGGTATTCTGAATGTATTTTCTATAATTTCAGGCACCCTGACTTTTTCGAGGAACAGTTTCCTAAATGTTTCAGGATTTGAATTAAGATCTTTTACTGCTTTGTTCCATGCTCTTATGAATCCTTTTACTGCATGTGAATTATTGTCAGTCAGGGCTGTAGTAAAGCTTAGAACACTTATTGAAAATTCCGGATGGGAGAGATCATCTGTTACAAGAATAGCACCTGCTGCTATTGCCGCCTCCCCAAGAGGATCGGGAAGTGTTGCTGCCGAAAGAGCTCCGCTCATTAGAAGTTGAAATCTTTCGGGGATAACAGGGACATTTTTTGTTTTTATAGAATCTGCCGGAACACCTTCAGCCTGAAGTATTCTCATGGTTAGATATTCAATTACTGTATTTTTAGATACCGCAATAGGGATACCTGCCAGATCCAGAGGAGAAGATATTTTACTTCCAGGAGAGGCCAGGATTCGAAAGTATGGGCTTCCTGTCATAGGTTTTCTAACTGTTATGACTGCCTTGAGTTGTATTTCATCTCTGTTAAAAAGAGCCAGAGTTGAAAGTTCGTTGAGCATACCGTCTATTTCACCGGACTGCATTAATCGATCTCTCTCGATTGGATTAGCTACTGATAGAGCTTTTACATCAAGATTTTCCTCCAGGAAATACCCTTGCTCTTCAGCAATATATAGTGGGAGTGCATCAATAATAGGAAGGAATGCTACTGTAAGACTTGTTGTAGCAGGATTGGATTCTGAACTACCGGCTGCGAAAATATGAACTGAAAAATAGAATATTACAAAAATAAGTATCAATTTTTTCATGTATAAATTCCTTATTGGATAATGTGAAAGTCAAAAACCTTACTATTTTTGTACTCTACAATACTTTTATCTGTCAAGTAACCTCTGGTTTTAAATTATATAATGTGAATATTTCACAATAAAAATAAAATAAGAAAATAGTACAAAGTATCAGTTTATATAAAAAGAAAAAAGTTATAGATTAGGAAAATCAATATTATAAACATATATTGAACATTTTTCTTGACAATGGCGAATCCAGATCGAATTGCATTTGTGGAATTATTGTCCGAGGGCGAAAGGAGGGCCAAACAGTATTCTATGTCTTGAAGTATCCAAGGCTCTATGAAGCATGTCTCATTATTCGTGAGGTTGTTCACTTTAAATTCCTTTTTAATCACTTTTAACCAAATATTTCACTATTCCCACTGTAAAAGTGGCTTAAAAAAGTCTTTTATACTTTTAAAACCAGCCATCTTAAGAAACTATTATATTATTCCGTAAATCATCACTTTAAAATATATTTAATATTTTTATTTTACTTGATTTATTTTGAAGTACAGTTTAATATCTATTAAAATGTTAACAAAAGATGTATTAAAGGCTAAATTCTCCGCAGACGATAACGCCTGTGGGGAATTAATGAAGGTTCTGGACTTGTTTTCCAGTAAAACACGTTTCCGAATATTGTGTATACTTAGAGAACAGGATTTTTGTGTAAGTGATATAGCAGAAATTGTTGAAGAGGGGAAAATATCCAATATCTCTCAACAACTTAAAATTTTGTCAATGTCAAAAATAATATCCAGATATAGAGTAGAAAAAAGAGTTTTTTATAAACTCGAAGATGAACGTATTAGGCGTATTGTAGACTTTCTACATGGGCAATATATAGATTCTGACAACTAAGGATGGGGTTAATGAAAAGAATTGTTATTTTAGGTGCCGGAACTGGCGGCACAATGATGGCTAATCATCTTGTAAAAAAAATTAATAAAAAAGAATGGTCCATAACAGTAATAGACCAGGAAACTAAACACTACTATCAGGCGGGGTATATTTTTATTCCATTTGGTATGGAATCAAAAAGAACTCTTACAAAACAGATAAAACAGTTCCTCCCAAAGGGAATTGGGCACATGAATATTAGGGTTGACCTGATTAAACCGGAAGAGAACAAATTGGTTCTTTCTGATGGTAAAGAACTGGACTATGATATCCTTATTACTGCTACAGGGTGCAGGATTGTACCTTCTGAAGTAGAGGGTATGGATGGAGAAGGGTGGATGCGTGATATTTTCGATTTTTATACAGTAGAAGGTGCTACTGCACTTGCTGAAAAACTGAAAACCTGGGAAGGCGGAAATCTTGTGGTTCACACAGCAGAAATGCCTATAAAATGTCCTGTAGCTCCTCTAGAATTTACCTTTCTTTCAGATTGGTTTTTGACAAAAAATGGAAAAAGATCTGCAACAAAGCTAATCTATGTAACTCCTCTTTCAGGAGCTTTCACCAAAGAGAAAACTTCAGAGATCCTTGGACATCTGTTGGAAAATAAAAATATTGAAATTGTTCCGGATTTTGCAGTTGAAAAAATTGATCCGGCAAATAGGATCATGCGTTCTTTCGATGGTATAGAGATTAAATATGATTTGCTTGTTACAATTCCAACCAATATGGGAGATGAACTGTATGAAAAGTCCGGAATGGGAGATGAACTGAACTTTATTCCAACAGATAAACATACACTTCAGTCAAAAAAACATGAAAATATATTTGTAATAGGTGATGCTTCTGATGTTCCAACTTCAAAAGCAGGTTCTGTTGCTCATGCCCAGGGAGAAGTTGTAACAAAAAATATACTAAGATATATCGCAGGAAAGGATCTTCTTCCAGATTTTGATGGTCATGCAAACTGCTTTATTGAATCAGGATATGGTAAGGGTTTTCTCATTGACTTTAATTATGATATTCCTCCTGCAGAAGGAACATTTCCTGTTCCGGGACTGGGACCATTTTCTCTGCTTAAAGAGACTAGAATGAATCATTTGGGAAAACTTAGTGCTAAATGGATTTACTGGAACATTTTTCTAAAAGGGATAAAGATACCCTTTATAACATCTAAGTTAACCATGAAAGGGAAAAAATTTTAAATTATAAGGAGATATATTTATGGGACAAAAAGAAATTGCTGGTAAAACAGTATCAGTAAATGAAGAAGGGTATTTGACCATCCACGAAGAATGGAATAAAGAAATAGCTGCTGCAATAGCAGTTGAAGAAGGAATAGGAGAACTTAAAGAAGGACATTGGAAGGTTATTGAGTTCCTTCAGAAAGAATTTAAAGAAAATGGTACCGTACCTTCTCTTAGGCGTGTAACAAAAGCCGGAGGTGTTCCTACAAAAGATTTATATGCTTTTTTCCCAGGTGGACCTTTAAAAAAATCATCAAAAATTGCTGGTTTATTGAAACCTGCCAGCTGTGTATAGGAGTTAATTATGGCAGAAACTAAAGACGCTATCAAAAAAATATCCCTAGTATGTTCAAAGGGATCCCTGGATGGGATTTACCCTGCACTGATAATGGCAAATGGAGCCAGAATGGAAGGTATTGAAGTTTCCATTTTCTTCACTTTTTTTGGAATGGATGCAATTACTAAAAAGAAAATGAATAAAATAAAAATTGCTACAGTTGGAAATCCAGGTATGGGTATGCCTACATGGCTGGGAGCAATTCCTGGAATGTCTGCAATGGCGACATGGATGATGGGTAAAACTATGGATAAGCTGGATATTCCTCCAATTCCTGAGTTTATTGAGATGATTCATGATGCAGGTGGAAAATTGTATGCATGTAAAGCAACTGTGGATATGTTTGGATTAACTATGGATGATTTTTGTCCTCAGGTTGAAAAGGTTCTTACGGTTGGTGATTTTTATGAACTTTCTGCAGGTGCGGAGATTATTTTTACATAGATATAAATATTGAATTTGAACGTAGAGACGTAGCGTTCTATATAGCACGCTACGTCTCTACAAACCATAACGGTTGGATCCCTGTAAAAATTAATCCAAATTTAAATAATCACAAAGTTTAAACAGACTTTTAACAGAGGTTTTTTCTTCAAAACTATTTAAACTATTTTTAGCTTTACTGATTCTGGACTTACCTTCGGATGCAATATCGGTCATTTTTGAATAAACTGCATCTTCATCCGCAATATCATCTGCCAATTGGAAAGCATAACCGAAACTAAGGCCAAAGCTGGCAAAAGAATTTATTTCCTTTTCTGAACCTCCGGCTATTATTGCACCGCTTCTGCAGCTGGCTTCCATAAGCAGTGCTGTCTTTTTTTCAAGAATAATAAGGTACTCACTAAAATCAGCATCTTTACTTAAAGAAATAAGTTTTTGCTGAAAGACTTCACCAAAACACATGGCCTGAGTAAGATTACTGAATAGTGAGAGTAATTGATTTTTTATTTCCCAGTCATCAAGTGGAAGATTAAGGACAATAGAAAAAAACTGAGCAAATAGAATATCTCCAACAAGGACTGCAATTTTGGAACCATATTCTGCATTAAGAGAATGCTGAGTACGCCTACTATCTGCTTCATCAATGATATCATCGTGGATTAAAGATGCAGTATGGAGAAGTTCTACACCTGCTGCTAATTGAATGAGAGCTTCTTTTCTTTCCTGGTATACTTTGTCTGAAGAAGATACTGATTTTGCACTTAATAAAAAAAGAGCTGGTCTAAGCATTTTCCCAGGGATATTAAACACATGCTGTAGTACTTTAGTTACGTAGCCTTCACTCCAGGATTCCCCTGTATGTTTTGACAAAATTCCTGCAATTTGCTGGCCAAGCTCCTTTTCTACAAGCTTATGTTCTAAAGCTATTGGTTCCAGAATAGATTTTAATTTCACCTTATACCACTTCTTCTATAGTTATTGTATTTGTGGGACAAACGTAAGCACATGAGCCACAACCTATACATGTTTCTGCATATTTCTCAAATGGAGTTTTAACTGTTCTTTCCATACCCCTGGCAGAGAAACTTATGGCATCTCTCATTGGTATTTCAGCACATGCTCTTACACATAATCCACATAGAATACAGTTAGTATCGACAATTGAGGGAGCATCATTAAACAGATACTTTTCAGCCGGTGTTTGTTCTTCACTATCCTCTGGCAGTCCAATCTCTTTAGCCAGGACTCTTAATTCACTAGCTTTAGGGCTTCTTGATATTAACATAGACAGAATAAATCGTCTGGCCTGAATTACTTTGGAACTGTGAGTTTCAATAATCTGGCCTTCTCCAATTTTAGCTGTACAGGCAGGCATAAGTTTCTTCATATCAGGGTTTCTTGTTGTTGCAACATCTACAAGACAGAGTCTGCAACCTCCAAAAGGTGTCAGATGTTCGTTATTACAGAGAGTGGGAATTTTAATTCCCTGTTTTGAAGCCGACTCCAAAATTGTCGTTTCATTTCCCTTTTCTATTATTTTTCCATTAAGTGTATATTTGATCATGATTCAATCCTTACAGCATCAAAGTTACAAACAGCTTTACAAATTCCACATTTAACACAGACCTCAGGATCGATAATGTGTATACCTTTTCTTTCCCCTGAAATAGCATCAACAGGACAGTCTCTGGCGCAGAGTGTACAACCAGTACATTTATCTGCCAGTATCGTATATTGAATTAGTGATTTACATTCCTTTGCAGGGCATCTGCCCTCTTTTATATGTGCATCATATTCATCTCTAAAATATTTAAGTGTTGTTAAAACAGGGTTTGGAGCAGTAGCTCCCAAAGCACATAAAGAGGTTGACCCTATAAGCTCAGACATCTCTAACAGAATATCTATATCCTCTTCTTTTCCTTTCCCTTCTGTTATTCTTGTCAGGATATCAAGCATATGTCTTGTACCCTCCCGGCAAGGAGTACATTTTCCACAGGATTCCTGCTGGGTGAAGGCAAGAAAATATCTTGCAACCTCAACCATACAGTTGTCCTCATCCATGACTATCATACCACCGGATCCTACAATAGATCCAATTTTAGCAAAGGTATCATAACCTACTGGTGTGTCCAATAGGGACTCGGGTATACAACCTCCCGAAGGACCGCCGGTTTGAACGGCTTTAAACTTTTTGCCATTCATGACTCCACCGCCAATATCAAAAATGATATCCCGTACAGAGATTCCCATAGGAACTTCTACAAGGCCGGTATTATTTACTTTTCCAACAAGAGAGAAAACCTTTGTTCCCTTACTTGTTTCTGTACCGATAGATGAATACCACGTTGCTCCACGATTTATAATATGTCTGATATTTGCCCAGGTTTCCACATTATTTATATTAGTTGGTTTCCCCATATAACCAGCTACTGCCGGGTAAGGAGGTCGAACTCTTGGTTCTGGCATATTCCCTTCCAAAGAAGCTATTAAGGAAGTTTCTTCACCACAGACAAAAGCACCTGCGCCTCTGTTTACAGAGACATCAAATTCAAAACCAGTTCCAAAAATATCATCCCCTAATAATCCATAAGTTCTTGCATCTTTTATTGCTTTGTATATTCTTTCTACTGCCAGAGGGTACTCACCTCTTACATAAATAAATCCATGGGAGGCACCAATTGCATATGCTCCTATGGCCATTCCTTCCAAAATAACATGGGGATCTGATTCTACTATGGATCTATCCATAAATGCACCAGGGTCACCTTCATCAGCATTACATATAATATATTTTTCATCACCAGGAGAGTTCTTTGCAAATCCCCATTTCATGCCTGTAGAGAAACCACCTCCTCCACGACCTCTTAATCCAGAATCTTTAACTTCTTTAATTATCTCTTCAGGAGTCATTTCTGTAAGAGCTTTCGCAAGAGCAGAATAACCCTCTCTACCAATATATTCATCAATATTTTCAGGATCTATAAGCCCCCGGTTTGCCAGAGCTATAAGTTTCTGTTTTTTAAAAAAGCCAATATCTGAAAGCTTTGGAATGGGATCATCTCCCTCTTTTGGAACATACATATGCTTTTCTACGGGGCGGCCTTTAAGAAAATGTTCTTCCACAAGATAGGGAATATCTTTTTCTTCCAGCATTTCATAAAAAATATCTCCAGGTTGAACGATCATAATTGGGCCTCTTTCACAAAACCCCTGACAACCTGTGTCTACAACCTGGATTTCATCCTGAAGGTTATGTTTTTCAAGCTCTCTGTTAAACGCTTTTTCGATATCAAAAGCTCTGTTAGATACACAACCGGTACCTGCACAAAGCATAAGATGCATTCTATATTCCTGCATTAACCTACCCTCTCACTTCCTCTGCCAAGGGCAGATTCTTCTACAATCTTTCCATTCATTACATGTTCTTTAAAAATTGTCTTAACTTTTTCTTTAGTCAGATGAACATATTTAACAGGAGACTCCCCCTGAATTTCAATTGTTGCCATAGGTTCATGACTACAAAGTCCAGCACATCCAGTAGTTGTAAACAAAATATCTTTTTGCCCCGAAGCTTCCAGCTCATCTAAAAAGGCTTTCATAATATCTCTTGCCCCGGTAGCAATTCCACATGTTCCCATATGGACAGTAATTTTAGCTCTACCAGCTCCGCTTCGCAGGTTTGTAGATGCTTCCATTTTTTCGCTGATTTTCTTCAAGTCTTCAGGCTTCAAATTCATATTTACCTCCAACAACGCCGCTATTCAGAATCGCTTTTAAAATTATAAAAAAAATCAATATCCGGATGGGATAATCTTAAGACCTGAATCGTAAGCATTATATCCCCTATAGGTTTCATATCCGGATGATCCTTTTTAAAAACCGCTTTTATTTTGGTACCAACTCCTTTATTGGAGTCAATCTCAAATTCCCCTTCTGTTTCCAGGGCTGCCTGTTTTAACAGGGACACCCCAAATCCAAAATATTTCCCTTCTTTTGATGAATAGAAAGGACTGGTTACAAGTTTTATTGTTTCCTCATCCATCCCTGATCCATCATCTATTATCAAAAGACACAGAAAATTATCTGTTTTCTTTTCTTCCAATGTAACTTCAATTCGACTTGCTCTGGCACGAATTGAATTCTCTACTACATCAAGTATGTGTAGGGAAAGATCTTCCATTATCTAACCACTCCACGATTGTTTTTACCATGGATTGCCAATATTAATTCTTTAACATTGGGTTCCAAAAGGCTAAACTCTGTCATTCTTTTTCCAATATCCTCAATATAATGGGCATCGGAACATGATATATAAGGATACCCGTATAAATATCCTGGTTTCCCTACATTTTCTCTGTCAACAGTCATTTCACTGTTGATTATTTCTATACCATCCAGTTTCAATCCTTCAGGTATAAATCCCAGTTGGCTGAGAATACTGAAAGACTCTCTATCAACATGTGATGCTACTACCATTCCCCCGTTTAGATGAACAAGATCAACAATACGGTCAATACTGAGGCTTGTCGCTCCAAACAAGAGTTTTTCACTAACTCCCAGAATCTTATCATTGGAATCAAGAAAAACCTGATCTCCAAAAGCTTCAGGATTATTGATACCCGGAAGATTGGCCTGAACAATCATCTCCATATTATAAAGATCTTCGTTCCGGTCAAAATACCCAAGAAGATGTACTTCCTCTTCGGAACAAATTTCCATTCCACCAATAACTGTAAGTCCTTCCCTTTCACCGGCAGTTCGTACAGCTTCAAAATTACCGGCACTGTTATGATCAGTGATTGCGATCATATCCAGTCCCTTTTCTTTAGACTTCGCCACTATCCTTTCTGGCGTCATCCCGTAATCTCCACAAGGAGATAAAATTGTATGAAGATGAAGGTCAGCCTTATAAATCTTCATTATTTTATATCAACCAGGAATTCCCAATTGATATAACCTTCCTGTTGTTTCAAAAGCACTTTCGCAACTACTCAATACTGTTAAGCCCGCTTCTTCTGCTTTAGTTGCGGCTGCAGGAATTAATTGCCTGTTTTGAATCAGAATTATACCAGCCATATTTTTCATCAAAGCAATTGCAACAACATTTACATGGGTCTGGTAAGTTATCCATATGTCTCCCTCTTTTCCATGGGCAATTACATCACTCATTAGATCACTTACATATCCTCTAAGAACTTCAGTCTGGAGGGGGACTTCACCAGAAAGCAGTTTTAGGTCCAGTTTCTCTATAATTTCATTCAGGTGCATTTTCCCTCCATATTAATATCTACAATTAATACTGTTCCTTCACCTACTGTGGATTTTATAGTAAAATTATCTGAGCAATTTTTAATGTTCTGAAGGCCCATTCCAGCACCAAACCCAAGTTCTCGAACCCAGTCGGGAGCTGTTGAATACCCTGGTTCCATGGCTTTCTCCACATCCGGAATTCCTGGTCCATGGTCTTCTATTTCCATATTTAGTAATTCTGAACTTAAAGTGATTGTGACTGTTCCACCTCCGGCATAAGCCAGTAAATTTATTTCTGCTTCGTATGCTGCAATGGCAGTTTTTCTAACTAAATTTCCAGGTAAGCCCAGTTTATATAAATCTGTTCGAATTGAACTTGAAATTTCTCCTCCATATTCCAGAGATTTTTGTTCGACAATGTAATTTAAAGTTAAAAGGGCAGATACTGATTCGATATTATTTAATATACAGTTATATTCTTTCTTACTTTCTTTCTCATCATCAAGATCAAGTACGGCTAGAACTCCTTCCATCATTGTGCATCTGCATATTACACCGAGGAATTTATTACTCTCATTTTCAACAACCGGAAGTCCTCGTAACCCTATAAGTTCCAATTCTTTTACTGCAGTAATTACAGGTTCGTCAGGATGTAGAGTTTTAAAATCAATATCCATTATTTCGGAAACAGGAACATCTCCCATTTCAGAAGTTAACCAGTCCACATATCCTTCTATAGATATTTGTCCCACCAACTTTTCCCCTGTAAGAACAGGTATACATGCATAATTATTTTCTTTTATTACATACTTTAGTTCACTCATTTTCGTTTCAGGAGTAACTCTAGTTACATCAGTTCTCATTATTTTTTCTACGCGAATTTCATAGATCCTTTCTATGACGCTTTGTGAAATACGAATCTGATTCATTGATTAACCCTGTAATCCAGCAGCAAAAAGTTTGCCTGTTACCTGGAAAGTTGAAAAATCTGTTACTAGAATTGTAACTCTTTTAGTATTTGCCAGCTCTATTGTTTTTTTTTCAGGGTATTTCCCATTTGTATAGCAAATAGCAGGAATCTCTACCATTTCTACTGTTCGTATGGTTTGCTGATTTGTCAAACTGGTAATAAGAAGCTGAGCTTCTCTTCCAAATGTAAGAACATCACTCATAAGATCAGAAACATAAATACTCTTTATTTCTCTGGACAAATGTCCTGAAGAGAGTATTTTTGCATTTAATATCTGGCATAGTTCTTTTATTTTCATTATGTATCTTTCTTCATCAGTTTTTTAATAGTTTTTTGTGTCATTTTACCATGGAATTCTCCATCCACAGTTACAAGCGGCCCCAGAGCACAAGCACCAACACAATTAACTACATCCAGGGTATACTCTCCATCAGCTGTAGTTTCACCTGCTTTAATTTTCAGTTCTCTTTCTATTGTATCAACAATTAATGGAGCTCCCCTGACATGACATGCCGTTCCTACACAAGCACAAACATGATGCTTTCCTATAGGTTCAAGTCTAAAAGTTGAATAAAATGTTACCAGACTGTAAAATCTGCTTAGGGGAATATTTAGGCGTCTGGATGCCTCTCTTAGATATTCCTCAGGAAGATATCCAAATTCTTCATGCATATCCTGAAGGAGGCCAATTAGGGAGCCTTTCACTTTTTCATATTCTTCCAATAATTCGTTAAGTTTTTCCATTCTACTACCTAGTTCCCATCTTTATTGTATTTTCACTAGCCATTTTTTATTTGCATCAAAGTTCTTACTTAAGACCATTTGGTGCACAACTGTAAGAAAATCTGGTATTTCGATGGTAATATCGTTTTTAATTTTTACCTGACACGCAAGTCTCATATTATTCAGTTTTTCCTGACGACTCATCCAAATTTCTTCTGTTGGAAGAATCATTCCTCCACCCTCAGGTACTTGAACTTTACAATAACCACAGCTTCCTTTTCCACCACATGAATTGGAAACATTAAATCCATTGTCATTAAGAGCTGTTAAAAGATTAATACCGCCTTCAACAGTGATCTCTTTAACTTCGTCACCCTCAAGAACGCTTATTTTACAATCTCCATAACTAACAAGGAGTTTGTCAGCTATTAAAAGTACAATTGTAATTAAAAGAAGTAGTCCATTCATTACTAATACTGGTACAAAATTCATTAGACAGTCACCATCCCGGCAAATCCAAGAAACGCTAGGGAAAGAATCCCTGCAATTGTCATGATTATTCCCGGTCCCTTCATTCCCCTGGGAATATCTCCAACAAGGGCTAGCTTTTCATTTATGGCAGCAACTATAACTATTGCAATTATCCAGCCTATAGAAGCTCCAAAAGCAAATACTACAGTCTGAAGGTAGTTGTAAGATCTTATGACCATAAACAGTGAGACTGCAAGGACAGTACAGTTTACAGTGATTAATGGAAGAAATATTCCAAATGCTGCCTGGAGTACAGGAAAGAATTTTTCCATTATCATTTCAACTAACTGAACAGTTCCAGCAATTACAATTATGAATACAATATAGTAAATTAGCTCACTGTGGAGTGGTACCAGAATGTAATTGTAAATAGGCCAGTTTATAAGTGCTGTAAGTGTTACTACAAAAATAACTGCAAATCCCATTCCACTTGCTGTCCGGAGGCTCTTTGAAAGAGAAATAAATGGACACATTCCAAGAAGATATGTAAAAGCAATATTTTGTGTTAATACAGCAGCAATAAATATCATTAATAAATTAATAGCCATAATAATCCCCCTTAATCCGATTCAACTTTAGCAAGTGTTCTTGTAATCCAGATAAACAAACTCACCACAAAGAACGCTCCAGGTGCCATGGAGATAACCACCCATTTAGGGAAACTGTCAGGCATTACCTGAAATCCTAATAGAGTACCAAATCCAAGTATTTCTCTCACAATGGCAATTGCTACAAGTGTATAGGTGTAGGAAAATCCATTTGCTACAGAATCCAGAACTGAGTGGAGAACATTATTCTGGCTATAAAAAGCTTCTGCCCTTCCCATAATTATACAATTAGTAATAATTAACCCTACATAAGGACCAATAGATTCACTTATTTCAGGGAAATAAGCTTTTAGAACCCTGTCGACTACAATTACAAAAGAGGCAATTACAATCATGTAGGTAATCATCCTTACTCTTCGGGGGATAATATTTCTTAATCCAGAAATGAGTAAAGATGTTGCTAATAAGACAAAGGTAACACCCGCGCCCATTGCTATTGCATTTGCAACTGTGTTTGAAACTGCAAGAGCCGAACAAATACCAAGTACCATCGAGGAGATTGGATGATCTCTCCATATCCCATCCAGTACTGTCTGATAACTTTTAGTTTTCTTTATTTCAGTAAACGTCACCATCAGTCTCCTTTAAAGGTGGAATTAAATATTTTGTAGTCATCATTAATGACCTTAATCAGTGCAATACACGACATTGTAGCACCTGTAATGCCATCAACATCTGTCTTGTTTGAAGATTTCCCAGCTCCAACAAGGATTAGTTCAGGATCAAATTGTTTACCAATAAAAGAATCCAGAAATTGCTTCTCTGTAATACGGCTTCCCAGTCCAGGAGTTTCCACCTGGGATTTTATTCCAACAGCAGTGATAGTTTTTTTATCATCAGCCATTACCGCAACTCCAATAATGGGGCCTTGAAATCCTGAGCCCTCAAAAGGAAAGGCCATCTCTCCGGAAGAAACTTTGTAAATGGTCATTTCCGGATACACAATTGTACTAATATTATCTGTGAACACTTTCTCAATTGTTTCATCTGTATACTCAATTCCAAAAGTTTTCAAAATTGTACTTAATTCTTTTATTTTTTCATTTTTGGCAATCATGGGTTCTGTAAATGCATCTACACCAACAAGAGTTGTTGCCAGGATAGTTCCAAGAATTAGTACAAAGACAATCATCATTATTTTGTCTTTCATATCTTATTATTCCTATAAATTGTTTTTAAAACCATGTGATCTATGAGTGGATTTAAACCGTTCATAAATATAATACTGAACATGACCCCTTCTGTATAACCAGCAAAGCTTCTTATAAGAAATGTTAATAATCCACATCCAAAACCATAGATATATTTACCTATTTTTGTTGTTGGTCCTGTAACAGGATCTGTTGCCATAAACATTGCTCCAAATAAGAGTCCACCGCTGAGGATGCTGAAAACAGGAGGGGCTATAGCAGGGGATATCATATTTCCAATAAATGAAAATACTAATACTGTTCCAAGGTATGAAACAGGGATTCTCCAGTTGGATACTTTGGAGAGCATAAGAAAGATTCCACCAACAATAATTCCAAGACTGAAAACTTCGCCCATACTTCCTGCATGCAGCCCTCTCAATAGATCCCAATAAGGTGTCATTTCTCCGGAAATCTGGAAAACACCAAGAGGGGTTGCAGATGTTATTACATCTGCGAAAGGTTCTTTCCATGATGCTGACATAAGTTGTGGAAATGCGATTGTAATAAACAGTCTTCCAACCAGAGCCGGGTTAAAGATATTTCTTCCTGTTCCGCCAAATATTTCCTTTCCAAAAAATGTTCCAAATATTGATCCGATTGCAACAGCCCATAAGGGTAGGGTTGGGGGCAGAACCAGTGCAAAAATAAGACCTGTTACAAGAAAACCTTCTTCAATTTCCCTTTCCCTTACTATTGCAAAAGATACTTCTACAATCCCTCCGGCAATGTAGGATGTCATAATTATTGCTAAAGCATACAATCCGTAAAAATAGACTGCAGCTGCTGTTGCAGGCAGAAGGCCTATTATAGCAAATGACATATATCTTTTTATTTCAATATGATCTTTAATATGTGGTGCTCCATGAGTTACTATACTGGTCCCAAATATTATCCCTTCCATTGTCTCAAAAATAGATTTAAATTTATGTAATGATTTTTTTTCTCCCATTTGATGAATGAGTTTTTGGACTTTACTCTGCTGCTTCATTAGTCTGCTCCTTTGGCTGCATAGGCGAGCAGCCCACTTGTTGGCGACCAGCCTTCAATCCAATAAGATTATAGGAATTGATAAAATCATCCTCTTTTACATAAGCATCTTCCAGAAGTTTTTTCTTCCCTTCTTTTAGATAAGCTGCAATTGGTATTTTTGCTGTACATACATAAGTACAAAGATTACAGTCTATACATTTAAATATTCCATACTGAACAGCAGTTTCATCCAGTCTGTCTCTTTCAACATATGGAAAAAGAACATTTGGAAGTATTCCTGCAGGACAAACATTTTGACAAAATCCACATGAAAGGCATGCTCTCTGTTCGCCATTTAAGTTTGTATTTATAGTCTTTTTAAAAGGCAGAATCTTTGCAAGAAATGTGTTAGAAAAAGAATCTTTTTTAAAACCTGGTTTTGCAAAAAACATCAGATCCTGTCCTCTTTTTTCCTCAAGAGCAATAAGTACTTCAGTATTTCTTCCAATAGGTGATTCAAAATTGGATTTTTTCCCTGTTAGAACACTGTTGTTGATAAAACGAATATCTTCCTTATCTTCCAGCAATAGTCTCCCTGTGGAAATATCTGATATAAGTGTTCCCACTTTTAAACTTAAGTGGATATTATCATTAAAAACAGGCCCGGCCAAAGCCACTATTTTTTCTGTTAAAGGTTTTCCTTCTACTACTGCTTCATATACATGACAAACGTCCTGTATTCCAAGTATAACAATACCCTTATTTATACCCTTGTAATTAGCAGGAATATCAATATTTAGTACAGTTTTTGCAAGCACAGAGTCATGGCTCTGAGGATATTTTGCTTTAGTTTTATGAAATGAAATCGATAAATTATCTGAAACTGCATTATCAATAACCTGAAACCATGTAGAGGTATTTGTACTCATTGCTATGTGAATAGAGGCTTTTCCCATAATTTTAGCTAGAATGGACAGTCCTTCAGTAAACTTTTTTACACCATCATCCTTCAGGAATACAGAGACGTCAGGGTTAAAAACCTCGGAATCTGTTGAATGAATTATAATATGCTGAACATCCTCTGGTTCTATTACTGATGATTTGAACCCTGTGGGAATACCACTTGATCCAAGAGAACTTGTTCCGGATAAATAAATAATTTTCTCCAGATCTTTTCCACCTAGTTTTCTCCAGTCATTTGTAAAACCAGGTACTTTTTCCAATTCAGTGGAATCTGTGCTGGTAATTTTGACAACACTAACCTGTTGTTCCAAATAATCCATTTTTTTAACAGATTCAACAATACCATTTACAGAGCTGTGTATAGGAGAAGAAACAGAATCATCATCCTGCCATATAATCTGTCCTGCACTGACTTTATCCCCTGTTCGTACAAAGGGTTTTATCTTTGTGTCTGTTTTACTTAAGGGTATGTAGAGATGTTCTGGTAATACCTGAACGATGAGTTCCTGTGAGGGCTGTCCCTTAAACTGCTTTAATTCATACCCACCGGAAATTTTTCCATTTAGTAATTTCATTTTTCACCAGTTCTAATTTTATTTTTGATACTTTAATAAGTATTTTTATATATCTTATCGTTATGTATCTGTTTTATTATATACGTTTTAACAAGTATTACAATACTAAAATGTAATTTATTGCTTTTTTTATCACAACAATAAACAATTAAAATCTTACAATATTATAAAACAATATTAAAGAGAATTTTATTCTTAATATATCCTGAGTTAGCAGCTAACAGGAAAAATTTATTTTATATTCTGATTTTTGATGAATATAGTATATAATATGATTATTATATACCTATGGAGAGAATATGATTAGTTTTAAAAAGCTTGAAGATATTTTAAGAGAAACTATAAAGTGGGAAGAACAGATGAAAGATCTTTATGATGTTGCTGAGCTAGGATTACGAGGCAAAGAAGCAAAAGAACTTTTAGTTTTTCTAAAAGATTCTCATTACAGGCATCTGAATGTCCTTCAAAATATAAATGTAAATCATTATGGGCCTGATGAATGGATTAAATTTACAGCTGATTTTGGAGTTCTCCAGCAGATACCGCAACATCAAATTACACAACATTCCAGTGCTGAGGATATTTTTTCCAGGGTAAGTAATTATGAGACATCTCTTAAATTAGTTTATCAAAGGGTGTCTGAACATACTGTCTCTCAAAGTCAAACAGAATTATTTTCCTCCCTGGCACTTATGAAAGAAAATCAGTTATCTGCTATCAGTAATTTTATAGAGAGTTATTTTAATCCTAATGTGGGGTAGCATATGGTGCAGGAACTTAGTCCTATTGAGTCATCAGCATTTAAGAGTTTGAAAAAGGTTATAATATGGTTTATAACACTTCGATGGATAGCCTGTATCGGTGTTTCTATGGTACTGATACTTTCTTATTTTATTTTTCACTTTCAACTTCAATACAAAATATTATCTATAACGACTTTTATACTGATACTTCTCAATCTTACATATAGTTTCTATTTTTACAGATATAAGAAACAATATCTTCAAAGAAGAGAGATTCACCAGTTTTTTCAGATACAGATTTTTGGCGATTATCTCTTGCTTCTTGTTCTTGTTTATTTTTCAGGATTTATGGAAAATCCCCTCATTTATTTCTTTGTCTTCCATATTATAATCACATCCTTTCTATTTTCATCAAGAATTGTAACCCTGTATACAGCTATACTTGTCCTTGTTATTGGCAGTATTTCATTCCTGCAGTATTTTTATATTATTCCATCATACCCCCTATTTACTAGTTATGGGATAATGGCGCCAATTGTCAGACTTGTTCAAACAGCTGGGTTTTCCGCATTATTAGTAATAACAGCATATCTGACTACCAGCACTATTAAAAAAATTGATACCAGGGGAAAGCAGTTCGAAATAGAACTCAATAAGTATAAAAGTCTGGATAAAATAAAGTCCAATTTCATACTTCAGGTAACTCATGAACTGAGAGGACCTCTTGCCGCGATCAGCGGTTTTCATGAAATGATACTTAGAGGTATAACAGGCGAAATTCAGGACCAGACAAGGCAGATAATAACCAAGGCTGACAGACGTACTGATAATCTACTCATAATAATTGGTGAAATGATTGATTTTGCCTATATAAAATCCAGTGATGATATTACTTTTGCTACTAAGGAACTGTCTGTCAGAAAAATTATTAGTGAGAATATCAGTAACATTACAACAAAGGCAGAACAGGAAGAGGTTCATCTTTCAGTTGCATGCCCAAAGCACCTTAGAATAAAAACAAATAGTGATCTGATAAACATAATTCTTGGAAACTTATTGTTTAATGCTATAAAGTATACACAACCAGGGGGGAATGTGTCTTTGATCGCGTCAGAGAAAGGGCATGAAGTTCATATTGTTGTTGAAGATACAGGAATTGGTGTATGTGAAGATGAAATTGAAAAAGTTTTTGATGAATTTTATCGTTCAAGAAGGGCTAGAGAAATGGAAAAAGATGGAACAGGCTTGGGGCTGTCCATAGTTAAGAAAGCGGTGGATGCACTTCATGGACGTATTATTGTACACTCAAAAGAGGGTAAAGGCAGCAGTTTCCATGTGTTTCTGCCGGCATATATTGATACAGGACAAATACCAGGAGGAGAGAATGCAGAGAATACTGATAATAGATGATGATGAGGATATTATTGAAACTGTTGGATCATTATTGAAATTTGAGGGTTACGATGTTGATTTTGCTATAACGACAGAAAAAGGGATAGAGAAGTTGGAAGAAAACATTCCCGACCTAGTTTTACTGGATATTATGTTCCCTGATAAAAAAACAAAAGGCTTTGATGCAGCTGCAATAATTAAGGACTTATATGCTGATTTGCCGCTTTTTGTTTTTACAGCAATAAACAGGGAATATGCATTTGATTTTTCAATGGATGATATAAAAGCTGACGAGTTTATCAATAAACCTGTTAAACTGGACAGGCTTTTAGAGTTAATAAAAAAATATACTTAAAGGGCTTAGGCTGCCTTGTCTCTCCGATCAGACAGCCTGCGGCACTGTTCCCGAATATTATTTACTGTTGTAAAAAAATCCCGCATAAGGGTTACCGACAAAAAACGTCCTCGTTCAGTAGCTTTAAGGGAGCCTTCTTTAAAGATCGCCGCCCTTAACAGGAATGCTAAACTAAGCTCAAAAAACATGTGGATAAACCATAACCTGCCATAGTTTTTCCTTATTGTCTTTAATGGGAGTTTTCCACTAAAAAATGCCATGAGAAGAAAGTACTGCAATTTTTCTTTCCCACTAAGCTGCTTCCCCATAGTTATAGCGGGAATATCTGCATTAATCATTTCGATGTAATGCTCAATAGAAAATGTTGTTGTAAACAAATTTCCGGAAAGGTAAAAGAAAGCTCCGGAACCAACTCCAATGTAGGAGTCCCTGTTTGTAATATACTCATCAAGAGTGTTCCCTTTGCGGGTAAAACACCATGAAGACGTTCGTTCATAAATATCCGATAGTGCTGCAACTATAAGCTTGTAGAATTTCTTTTCATTATTTACATTGGAGTGACCAAGAGCAAGTTTAATTTTTTCTTTAACAGAAGTAGAGGACATGAGGGGATAAAATGTAGCCTGGTCTAAATTCATATTCTTGATAATTGCAATATCTCTTTCGAGCATCTCTTCAGACTGTTCAGGGAAATTAAAAATCATATCAACATTCAGGGTCTCAAATATTCCAGCTGCGTCTCTCAGACGTTCCTGTATGATATCCCCACTTCCATATTTATTAAATCTTTTCAGCTTGCGTAAAAGTTCATCATCAAAGGTTTGAACCCCAACTGAAAGTCTGGTAACACCTGAATCTTTAAGAGTCTTCATAATGCGGGGTTGCAGGTGATTTGGATTGGTTTCTACAGATATCTCCCTGATATCCCAAAGAGACCTGATAAGTTGTAATACACCCCCAAGACGTTCCGGCATAACTGTCGGAGTACCACCTCCTACATATACTTCATCAAATTTAAATCCCCTTTCGCTATAACACAGGATCTCTTTTTCAAGAGCATCAAAATAGGGAATGGCCTGTTTTTCGTCAAATTTTACTTTAAAGAAGGAACAATAAGGACAGAGCACCTCACAAAAGGGAATATGGACATAGAGAAGCAAGGGTTCAGTAGGAGCTTTAAGCACCGGTGGTGATGAAAGAGCATGCACTTTCATACTCCGGTGCATCATTGATTTCACAAGCTTATTTAGAAGAAGTTCAGAGATATTTTTCATACTATGGGTTGTAACATATATATATCCAGTTTATCAATATATCGAAATATATATGGCAAAGGTAATAAATTACCCATTTCCCAATATTATTCTTAGGGTGCTGATCCCCTGCAGGTAGCTACTCCGCAAAATTTTTCTTTATAAAATTCCTAATTCTATCAACTTGATTTACCTTGAAATGGAAAAGTGATTCAAATAAAGCTTTTTGGCTTTCGGAGACAAGGGATTTAGCTCTGCCCAGATAAAAATTTTTCAGCTTTTCTTCATATTTAACAACATTCTCAAATATTTCCAGAGGTGGTGAGTTTTTGTCAATAGAACGAACCGGTATCTCAGATTCAATGGATTTGTCATCGGTAAACTGCATCCATGAAATATGTCCGTAATCTTTAAGGTTTAGATTTTTCAATACCTCAAAATGCTTTTGATGATTCTGTTTAAGGAAAACAACCAGTTCTTTCGACTGTTCATTTTTTACCCCATAACTTGCAATATCATATAAATCCAAAATTTCCTGTTCCCATTTTAGCGTCAATTTAAATACCTGCTCTAAATCCCTAAATGTTTTCATAGCTCCCTCCATTTGCAGGATAAATCAGCCGGCTCTTATTTGCAATGATTTTTTTGTATTTTAACAACAAGGACAAAAGAATTTATATTTTTGTTGACAAAATAGATGAGCTATCTAATAATGTTAATATCATTGAGTCAACAAATGTAACATTATAACTATTATACTTAATTAATGAGTATTGGGAGTAGCAATGAAAAATAAAATTTTAATTATCGATGATGATGAGGACATTGCTGACAATATTCAGGCATTACTTTCATTTGAAGGTTTTGAGGTAATTAAATCATTCCATGTCGATGAGGGAATAAAAAAAATAGAGGATGAAAAACCGGATCTAGTTCTTCTGGACATAATGTTTCCTGAAGGTAAAACATTAGGGTTTGAGGCCGCTATTGAAATCAAAAAAGTCCGGCCCAAGCTCCCTATTTTCGCTTTTTCTGCAATAAATAGAGATTATGCATTTGATTTCCAAAAAGAAGATGCACATGTTGAAGAGTTCATCGTAAAACCGATAGATTCAAAAAATCTGGTTAATCTGATTAATAAATATTTAAAATAACTAAACCGGATGTATTTCCAAGACTTTCAAAGGTATGGGGGTAAAATGTGAGAATGCGAGGCGGATATACGCCAAAAATCGATGGAAGACCGAGTAGTATTTTAAAGAAGATAGCTCTTTCTTCTTCGTTAACTATCGATCTGCATAGAAATGAAAGGTTTTATAAACCTTTAGTAGAAGAGGGGCAGAGAGTCAAAATTGGTGATCTTATTGCGAGTGCGGATCTGAATTTACTTATAGAAAAAGGGGATTCAATTGAAGAAAATGATCCGGTAGAGAAAGAAGCTCAGGTTCTCTACCTGCCTTCTCCTGCAGACGGGATAATTCATTTAAATATTGAGACAGAGACAGGAAAGCCATTTTCAATTATCCTGTCAGACATAGGATCATCAGTAGATAAAAATCCCCAGATAGTGAAAGATCCTAACAGATTAACCCCTATTGAAGCCAGAAAAGTCCTGGTGGAGAGAGGTATTTGGCAGTACATCTGGAGTTCAGGAACCAACGGAATCGCAGATATCTCCGGCAAAAAAAAACCAAAGGCAATAGTTATTAACACAATCATTGCTGAACCATTCAGAACCAGAGGAAAGGTAATCCTCAATAATTTCTGGCACAGTATTATTAAAGGGTTAAGTTACCTCCCTCTGCTTTTGGAGGATTATGGTACAATAGAATTTATCCTTACAGAAAAAAAAGATCCTATTGTGCAGCTGATGTTAAAAGAACTTACAGGAAAAGCCTGGGTTAAATTCCATTTTGTAGATGTAAAATATCCAATAGAAAAGCCGGAGATACTTAACAAACTTATCAGAAAAGAAAAAAACAGATTCAATCAGGATAATGAGATTTGGGTTGTAGACATACAGACTGTTGAAGCAATAGGAATCTGCCTTGGGAAAGGTGTTCCCATGAGCAGGAGGATTGTAGCCATGGGAGGACCGGCATTCCCTGATCCAATGCACATTAATGTCAGAATAGGAACTCCATTAAAGGATATTATACCGGAAAATATCAATCTAAATACAACTTTGGTGCTCCGGGGCGGGCTGTTTTTAGGAGAACCCGTGGATCCAGAAAACAGCTCAGTAGGTTTTGATGATGATGCTTTCTTCTTTATTCCAGTAAAACAAACAAGGGAATTCCTCTCTTTTATCAAGCCAGGATTCAGTAAGAGATCAATATTTCCCAATTTTGCAGGTAGAATTGATAGGGACCTGTCAAGTCAGCTGCGCGGTGAACTGCGACCTTGTATTGCTTGTGGAAAGTGCCAGGAAGTTTGCCCCGTTAATCTGATGCCTCAAATTATTCATCGATATCTTTATACGGATAGACTGGACGAGGCACAAAAGCTGGGACTAGATAACTGTATTGAATGTAATCTATGTACTTTCGTATGTACCTCAAAAATTGAACTGAAGGTACAGTTTGTAAATGCAAAAAACATGCTTCTAATGGAGCAGGAAGGGAACTTATGAAATTATTAAGATTATTCTTTGATAAAATAGAGCCCCTTTTTGATGAGGGCAAAGCGTTATCACTTTTTCATCCTGTTTATTCTATGTTTGACAACATGATGTTTTCCAGTAATGAAAAAACACCCAATGCACCCTTCGGACGTGATCCGATCGACATTAAAAGATACATGTTTATTGTAGTTATAGCTCTTACGCCGGCTTTTCTTGGATCTCTTTATTTCTATGGACTGAGGATATTATGGATGCTCATTGTCTCCTATGCTGTAGGGGCAGTAGTTGAGATTGCATTTGCAATAATACGAAAAGAAGAAGTTAATGAAGGCTTTCTTGTTACCGGTTTTATATTCCCTCTTATTCTTCCCCCTGGAATCCCTCTATGGATGGTAGCTGTAGGTATGGCATTCGGGGTTCTTGTTGGAAAAGAGGTATTTGGAGGTACAGGAAGAAATATCTTTAATCCGGCATTGGTCGGTCGTATTTTCCTTGCCCTGGGATATCCCTCAGCCATGAGCGGATCCTGGGTGAGCCCTGGAAGCGGATCCTTAGGAAACCTGCTAAAAAACTTCCAGCTTGCTGCCCCGGATGTATTAAGTTCAGCAACTCCCCTTGTCCAGGCGAAAAATGGAATTTTTATGCCCTTGAAAGATCTCTTTTTTGGAAATATTCTGGGAAGCGCAGGAGAAACATCTGCGCTTCTTATAATACTTGGAGGATTGATAGTACTTTTTGCCGGAATAGCAAACTGGAGAACAATCCTTTCAATAATCCTCTCATTTGCGGGTTTTAACCTCCTCCTGAATATCCTGTCCCCCGGAACGGCAAACCCTGTTCTTTTTAATATGTTATCTGGAGGTTTTCTTTTTGGCACTTTTTTCATGGCCACTGATCCGGTATCTTCTCCTATCACCATTTCAGCCAAATGGGTCTATGGAATATTTATCGGGTTGATAGCCTTGCTGATTAGAACATTTTCAGGATTTGTTGAGGGAATGATGTTTGCTATACTTTTAGGCAATATTTTTTCTCCTCTTTTTGATGAAGTAGTAATACGAGTACGGATGAAACATTATGCAAAAAAACTCTAATTTAAGGACAATTGGCTTTGCAACCATCCTGGGTCTGGTTTGTTCTATTTTACTTACCTTTGCGAATATACAGACAAAACCACTCCGTCTGGCCAATGAAAAAGCAGAAGAACTGACAAATTACCTCTTCGTATTGGATGTTCCTGTATCTCCTGGGGCTAAAGCCGATGATTTACTGAAAATATTTGATAAGTCAATACGGGTGAAAGAAGCCGGAGGTATCAAATTCTATGAGTATTATCCTGAAAATAGTTCCGATGACAAACCTGTAGCCGTAGCCGTAGCTTTTAACGGACCGGGATTATGGGACAAGATTGGCGGCGTAATTGCATTGGAACCAGACCTTAAAACCATTAAGGGAATAAGTTTTTATAAACAGGCAGAAACACCGGGATTGGGTGGTGAAATTGCCAGTGACTGGTTTCAATCCCAATTCATTGGTAAATCGATCATTTCACCTTCAGGAACACCTGGATTCAAAATTTTAAAGCCCGAAGCAGCTACAGATTCAAATTCAGTTGATGGAATAAGCGGGGCGACAATGACATCAAGCAGAGTCGAGGTTATCCTTGAAAAACTTGCAGGCACGATCTCGAACGCAAGGAGTGCATATGAGCAATAATTTGGCAGCAGGCCAAAAAATTAAAATTCGTGATATTTTTGCAGATGGTGTATATAGATTCAATCCGATAACAGTACAGGTTCTGGGTATTTGTTCTGCATTGGCAGTCACTAACAGGGTAGATAATGCAGTAGTCATGGGCGGAGCTCTTATTTTTGTAACTGCATTCTCCTCTTTACTGGTTTCTATTCTAAGAAAATCAATTCCCCTAAGAATAAGAATGATAGTAGAGGTGGCAATAATTGCCACATTCGTAATTCTCTTTGATCAGTTTCTAAAAGCATATGCCTGGAACATGTCAAAACAATTAGGCCCCTATGTCGGTTTAATTATTACCAACTGTATAGTCATGGGACGAGCCGAAGCATTTGCAACCCAAAATACGCCCTTGACATCTATGTTTGACGGTATAGCGAACGGAATAGGCTACAGTATAGTTCTCATCCTGGTTGCCCTGGTTCGTGAAATAATAGGTTCAGGAACACTGAATATTTTTGGAACTCAGATTTTGACATTATTGGATATAGGCTATACCAAGAATCTTTTGTTTGTTCTGGCTCCGGGAGCTTTTTTTACAGCAGGGTTTATAATCTGGGGAGTGAATGCAATCACAAATACAAAGGAGGATGCAAATGAGTAGCACACCTTTATTAGTTATCCTTGTTGGTTCAATTTTCACAAATAATATTATATTTGCCAGTTTTTTAGGTATGTGCTCATTCATGGCTGTTTCGGATAAGATAGATACTGCAATTGGACTTGGGAGTGCAGTAACCTTTGTTATGGTTGCAACTACTGCAATTAATTACCTGGTTTATCATTATATTTTGGTACCTCTTGGACTCGAGTTTATTTCATACATTATTTTTATTGCAGTTATTGCAGCCTTTGTCCAGTTTGTAGAGATGTTTGTGGAGCGATTTAGCCCCGGGCTTTATATTGCCCTGGGTATCTTTCTCCCACTCATTACCGTAAACTGTGCAATTTTGGGTGTTAGTCTCTTCATGGTTCTAAGAAACTACAATTTCCTGCAATCAACTGTATTCGGCCTTGGCGGTGGATTGGGCTGGACTCTGGCAATTATGCTCATGGCCGGGCTTAGAGAGAAAATGGGATATTCCAATGTTCCCAGGCCGTTAAAAGGCGCGGCAGTAATTATGCTTGTAACGGGTGTTCTTGCCATGGCATTCATGGGATTTTCAGGCATAATCAATTTGTAAGTTAAGAGGGGATGATATGATAGAGGGAATATTAGCAGTTGGAATTACAACATCGATCTTTATTTTACTATCTGCCATTCTGCTAGTGGCGGAAAAATATTTTACAGATTATGGAATATGTTCAATCACTATAAATGAGGGTTCTTCCGTATTGGAACAAAAGGGAGGAATCACTCTCCTATCATCTTTAATCGATAACAAAGTTTTTATTCCTTCAGCATGCGGAGGTAAAGGTTCCTGTGGGTTTTGCAAGGTAATTGTGCAAAGCGGAGGAGGGTCTATCCTGCCAACTGAAACGTCTTTTATGACCAGAGGAGAAATCAGGTCAGGAGTGCGACTTGCCTGTCAGGTAAAAGTAAAACAAAACCTGGAAATATCTATTCCGGAAGGGCTTCTCAGCGTCAAAGAATTCAGTGCTACTGTTGCCTCAAGCATTGAATTGACGCATGATATAAAAGAACTTACTTTTGATCTTATTGAACCTGTTGATATAGAACAAAAACCGGGGCAATACATTCAAATTTGTGCACCTGCCCCTGATGGTGTTGTTTTCAGGGCATATTCCATCAGTTCTCCATCATATGAAAAGAACAAAGTACAGATTGTTGTACGTCTAATTCCCGGAGGTATTGCATCCACTTACATCCACGGTCTGAAGGTAGGAGATTCCGTAATGTTTACCGGACCTTATGGAGAGTTTATTCTTTCGGAGGATGAAAGTACTGACATTGTTTGCGTCGGTGGAGGAGCTGGTATGGCTCCAATTAACAATATAATACACTCATTATATGCAAAATGGCCAAACAGGAAATGTTATCTGTTCTTCGGATGCCGGACACTAAATGATGTCTTCTATCTTGAACAATTTAAGGAACTTGCAAAAATTCATCCAAATCTTAAGATTGTATATGGGCTCTCTGATCCCATTGGGGATGACGAGGAGTGGGATGGAGATTCAGGATTCATACATTTATCGGTAGATAAGCATCTGGAATTCGGTAAAAAGAGTCAGGCGTTTTTATGCGGGCCTCCTCCGATGATAGAGGCTGTTACAGATATCCTAAGTGAGAAAGGATTAAAAGCGGAGGACATCTTTTATGATAAGTTTTAATTTATCTGAGTTTTTATCAATCGGGGAGGTGGGGAAATGGCAATTGTAAGCATAGGGGATATACTGGATAAGGCAGCAGAATTTGAAAGAATACTTGAAAAATACTACATTGAAATCAGAGACAATACGAGTAATAATGGTGTAAAACTGCTTACTTATTACTTAAGCAGACATAGGCGACATCTGCAGGAAGCTCTGGTGAGTATTGAAGTAGCTGAACTAAAAAAAGTAAGAAAAGTTAAGCTTAAGTATAATATAGATTTTTATCTTAAAAAAGAGTTTCATCCAATGAAAACACCGGTTGAGGAAGTTAATGGCGATGAACTCCTGGATGCAGCAGTTGGATATGATCAAAAGCTCATTCACCTTTACGAAAAGATTCAGGAACAACCTCTTCCGGAGGAAGCGAAAAATATAATTGGAAGTCTTATCAGCATTGAGCACAAAGATATCCTGATGCTGAAAAAAACCATAGCAACAAATTACTACTAAATCGGATATATAATGGCAAGCTATCAGCTCAAAGGGTATTCTCCAGAGAATAAATCACTTATCACCCCGGGGACAGTAATATTAGATGAAAAAATGCTTCTGTCCAATGTCCATTGGTTTATAAGTGTTCGGTGGATAGTTATAATAATATTTATTATTGGCAGTACTGTAGGGAATTTGTTCTCAGTTCAACTGATAAACATAGGTTTTAAAATACCCATATTGCCATTACTTGGGATGGCAATTCCATTATTACTAATGAATACGGCTTTTTTTCTATTTAGTCGTAACCTAAAAGTTTCTGAACATAAGAGTATCTCAATTAATCTATGGATACAGATTGTAATTGACTTAATTTTTGTAACCTGCCTGGTCTACTATATTGGCGCCACAGACACTTTTATTCCATTTATCTATTTAATTCATATCACTCTCTCCTGCTTGTTTTTCCCTAAGCACCAAAGCATTATTATAGTTTGTATAGCTGCATCCTTGTATCTGCTTACTGTCTCACTTCAGAATACCGGTATTATCATGAAACAGACAGTATTTATTTCCAGGGATAATATCGATATGTTGAATTCCTCAGTTAGTTTGCTTCTTGCTTTTACAGCAGTATTAATTTGGTTTATTATCTGGTATTTTGTATCAACCCTTTCTGATATCGTCAGTGAAAGAGATCTTGCATTGAAAATAGCAAACGAAGAATTGAAAAAGGCTGAAGAGGAAAAAACAAAACAGATACTTATCACAACTCATGACCTGAAAGCTCCATTTGTGGGAATAGAAAGTAATATAAGTGTGTTAAAATACATCCATTGGGAAGAACTTACACCTGAATGCCGGGATATTATTGATAAAATTGAAGTGAGGTCAAAAACCCTTCGAGAGAGAATTAAGCAGATACTTGACCTTGGCAATCTAAGAACCCAATTCCAAAACGATGTTCAAACAGAGCAGATAAGCCTGAAAAAGATTTTCGAAGAAATATTAGATGAAATGGTAGATATGATTAATGAGAAAAAAATCAAACTAGTCACAACAATTTTAGATATTACCGTAAACAGCAATAAAAATAATTTGTTAATTCTCTTTTCAAATCTTATTTCCAATGCAATATTTTATACCCAGAACGGCGAGACAATCCAAATTAACATGGAAAAACAGGAAAGTGAAGTTATTATCAAAATCAGTGATACAGGAATAGGGATAGCAGAGAAACACCTGGATAAAATATTTGATGAATATTTTCGAACACCTGAAGCCGCAAGATTTAATAAAATGTCTACCGGTCTCGGTCTTCAGATTGTCAAAACTATCACAGAGAAACTGGATCTTTCCCTAATGGTGGAAAGTGAAATAAATAAAGGTACTACATTTACAGTTGGTATAAGAATCTAAAAACGGAGGTTATTATGATAAAAATAAAACTTGTAGACGATGACATCGAAATCACCGAAAATATTATGGCAATTCTTGGTGCTAAGGGATTTCAGGCAGAGGCATTCAATGAACTGAGTGGAGCTGTAGAGTTTATCAAGGATGGTATACCGGATCTCATTATACTTGATGTGATGTTTCCTGAGAATCCTGCAGGCGGTTTAGATCTTGCAAGAGAAATACGGACTCATAAAGAACTGGAAAAAATTCCTGTTATCCTTTTTACTAATATCAATCAGGAACTACCCATGGAATTCTCCCAGGAAGATATAGATGATGAATGGATGCCGGTACAGTCATTTATGGAGAAACCTATTAAACCGGAAGTATTAATTAATAAAATTAATGAGCAGCTGAAATAAGCTGCTGAACCAAACAATTGAAGCTGTCCCTGTTTTCAGGGACAGCTTCTTTATACACCTAAAAAAATAATTATACACTTTTGTTTGCGAAGAAAGTCTTAGCCATAAGATCAAAACATATGATTAAACTAGCTATAATTTTTTATGATAAACTTTTATTTTATATTAGTATTATTGTAATTTTAAACGTCCGGCTGCTGCCTGAGCCAATCCAAAATAATCTTTGAAATCAGAGTTTGTTGCTCCGGTTACAGCGTCAGCAACACTCCAAAGTTTAAGGCCGTCAGCATTGTCATCTTTTGCCTTAGCCATTTTCGACAGTGAAAATTGAAGACCATTCTCAGCAATAAAATTCTCTATTTCGGTGATATTCCCAATCCATGTCTGCCCGGTATTCCAATAACCAGGAGCAGTCTTTTTCGTAATTCCACCGTAAGATGTTGTAGTAACAGGGGTAACTGCAGCTCCGAAACTGGTTAATACTCCAAATTTCCCGGCGGAAATTAGAGCATAATATGCAGCCATGCTTGTCTGGTGAGCAAGAATAGTCTTTTCCAGATCAGCACTTCCAACAGCAGTTCCTTTATCATCAGCTTCTACATAGGAAAAAGAAGTTCCCGTCTTAACAGCTACGTATACTTTATCATTATATGAAACATATTTAGCAACAAATGCTTCATGTCCATGACTCATATACCCCATAGTATTATCAGCATTCCAATCCGTAGCTTCCAGATCAACAGCCGCGAGAACATGCGGTAAGAATGCATCATCTAGAAATACTGTCAGTTTTCCAGTGTTATCAACTTTAACTTCAGCCTTACCAACGTATCCAGCATGTACATATGCATATGCAGTTTCAGATTGGTTTGGTGAATAAGGTCCTGTTACCATCGATTTTGCATCATTGTCACTAGCAGTCTTTGCGCCGCATGCTGCCAAACCAGCAATTATTGCAATGCTAAGCAGTAAAAGTAAATATTTTTTCATTTCCTGTCCTTTAGAATAATTTTTGTATTGCGAAGTAAATTGGATGATTAATTCACAATATCACCTTGTATATTAGTATTTTAATAATATATTGTCAATAGTTATTATCTCACGAATTGCATTTATTAGACATATAATGCTACATTCTGTTACGTGTTATATTATTATATCTATGACATATGGGGTATTATGTATTTGAAAAAGAGCCCATGGTCAAATACTGGATCCACGCAGCTTTCTATTGTTAATGGCTTTAGGATACGGAGGGAAAGACTCGGCAAAAAACCAAACAGACTCTTGGATATCTGGATGAGCTTGAAAAGGAATATGATAACCCTGTTAACGCATGAATCTTTAAGAATCTTAAGAATTTCCGGCTGCAAATGATTAGGATTTGTTGCAACTGACATGTCACGAATATCCCACAAAGATCGAATGAGTCTTATAACACTTCCAAGTCTCTCGGGGAAGAACAGTAGGAGTTCCTCCTCCAACATAAACCTCATCGAATCTGAATTCTTTTGCACTGTATCCCAGGATTTCTTTTTCAAGGGCGTCAAAATATTCAGAGGCAAGTTTATCATCAAACTTCAGCTTGAAGAATGAACAGTAGGGACAGTGTTCTTCACAGAAGGGTATGTGAACATACAGGAGAAGAGCTTCTTTGGGAACACTAAGCTCAGGAGCCTTAGATAGGGAGTGTACCCGCAAACTCCTGTTCATCATTATTCTGGAAACCTTATTTAGAAGAAAATCTGAAATATCTTTCATAGATGATTTTGTAACACATAAATGAATAGGATTCATGTATTATTATACAAAATATCCAATATAGTTATAGAAAAGAAAATATTTATACTATGCACTTCACTTAATTTTTTGTAATATACCTTACTGGTAAAGTAATATATTTGGAATATTAGATAGTTAATATTATAAGGAACATAAATAATGAAGAAACAGAAAAAAGAGATAACCAAAGAAACTATAATTATAGTTGGTTTAGTGTTCTTTATTACAGGATATGCTGTTAACGGGCTAATTGGAAGTATAGGTAATTTAATCGGACAACAAACATCGAATAGAACAGACATTACAGAAGCACTGAATACCAATGGTTCTGGCTTAAAGTCACAGATTGATTATCTGAAAGAGAAACTTGATGCAAATCCAGGGAACTCAGCAACCTGGATAAATCTTGGGAATAACTATTTTGACTCAGATAGATATGATGAGGCAATAGCCGCGTACCTGAAGGCATTGGAGTTGAAGCCTGACAATCCTGATGTTCTTTCTGATCTTGGAGTGATGTACAGGAGATCCGGGAATCCCAAAAAGGCGATATCTGCATTTGATGAAGTTCAAAGAATTGATCCTTCCCATACTATGTCTCTGTTTAATAAGGGTATTGTTCAATTTTATGATCTTGATCTAAAAAACGAAGCTCTTGAAACATGGAAGAAACTTGCTTCTATAGATCCTGGATTCAAAATGCCTACAGGTGAACTGATTACTGATTTTATAGGTTCTATTAAATTAATCAACAATTAATATAGTAAGGGAGTATTACAGAATGAATGAGACTGCATCTAGTAGCTGGGTCGGAGCATTGTTTAAATTTTTTCGCTCTGTAAAATTGGCTATAGTTCTAATTTTAATAATTACCTTTACATCAATTATATCCACTTTTATTCCTCAAAATAAAGAGATTCTGTTCTACATGGAAACATACAGGAAATTTACCTCCTGGTTTATATTAACCAGTGGTTTTAATAGTTTTTTTAAGTCTTATATTTTTATTGTCCCCTCAGTTTTATTTTTTTTAAACCTTTCTGTTTGTACCTTTGACAGACTTAAAGGGAGAATAAAAAGGAAGGCAAAAAACCGGTTTGGACCTGATATATTACATGTAGGACTTCTTATTCTGATAATTGGAGGAATGATTACTTTTATGGGAAGAACGGAAGCATTCGTAAGAATGGAAGAAGGTGAAGTAATCAGCCTTACTGGAGGATATACTTTAACACTAAAAGATTTCGACTTCCTTAAATATGAAAATGGTAGACCAAAAGACTGGATCTCCACTGTAGATTTGGAAAGGAATGGAGAGGTTATTCATGAATCCTATGCTATTGAAGTTAACACTCCGCTAAAAGCCGGTAATAAAAAAATCTATCAAATATCCTACACAGTCAATAATTTACTGTTTATCTCAGATCCTGCAGGAGTAGTTTATCAATTAAATCCTGGTCAGATGATACCTGTTGGAGAGAATGGACTGATTTTTAAAGATATTATTACGGATCCATCCAACCCTGGTAATTCAGAGGTCATATTTGAAAAATGGGTGGATCATAAAGTAGAGAAGCTGGTAAAGTTGTCTGTTTCTGACAAAATCGATATATACACAATTGCAGGAACAGATACCAGAATGAGTACCGGACTTCAGATTGTCAGCGATCCTGGATACTCTACAGTTTTTATTGGTCTGATTTTACTGACAATCGGCCTTTTTCTAACATACTATCAAAAACTAGGAGATGATAAACTATGATGCCGACTATAGCATTTTTTGTGCTCAGCGCTGCTGCTGTAATACAGATATTTTTTCTTTTAAAGAAATCAGACAAGCCGGATCCTATATCACATTATTTTCTGCTAACAGGATCTTTATTACTATTGGCTACAAACGTTCAAAGGAGTATTCAGATAAATTTTGTAGCTGTTACAAATACCTTTGAGTCTCTTGTATTCTTTTCCGGTGTAATTGCTCTATTACTTTTTCTTTATCATATTCAAAAAAAATGGAAGGTACTGCAATTTATTATATTTGGAAGTACAATTATTGCCCTGATTTTATTGGCAATAGCTTCTTCGCCGATTGCGCCTAAAGAAATTCAACCTCCTATTCCTGCGCTGCAGTCAATGTGGTTGGTTCTGCATGTAACTTTCTCTTTTATTGGTGAATCGTTTTTTGCCTTAAGTTTCATTACTGCCATTTATTATCTTGTAGTAAAAGATGAAGAGAAAAAACTTAATGCTGACAGATTAACATATACGGCTATTGCAATTGGATATCCTATCTATACAGCAGGAGCTCTTATCTTCGGCGCTATCTGGGCAGAAGCTGCCTGGGGTTCCTACTGGAGCTGGGATCCGAAAGAGACATGGGCCTTAATTACCTGGCTGGTTTATACAGCATATCTCCATTCCAGACTGGTTAAGAGCTTAAGAGGAAGAACTTCTGCAATTCTTGCCATTGTAGGGTTTGCATTTACCATATTTACATTTTTTGGTGTGAATTTTGTTCTTTCAGGTCTGCATAGTTACGGTTAAAATATTACTATTTCCGGAATAAATACTGGACATAGATTATCTTTTAGGTAATAATCTATGCAGAACTGACCAGTCAGTTTCTACTGGAGTTTAGATGCTGATATATGGAAATTTCATCATTGCTGCCTTCTATTTGATCCTGGCAGCAGGTCATATAAGAAGGCTTCACTTTCAGAGCAAAACTTTGGATGTGGCAAATATGGTACTATTAATTACAGGTATTACAGTCCACCTGTTTCTAATAATTTTTATCGGTGCTACCCGGGGAGTTATTGCACTAAGTACAGTTTTTGAGGCTCTTTCAGCCCTTGCCTTATTCATGGCAGTGACGTTTCTTGTGCTTGAAATAAGATTGGTAGAGAAATCTCCCGGTGCTTTTATATTTCCCCTGATTTTCTTTTTACAGGTCATTTCTGCAGTCGGCTACCGGGTCCCTGTTCTGGATAAAAATATAGTTCAAATGCCTCTTTTTACACTTCATACAATAACAACTATTATAGGATATACTTTCTTTGTTTACTCCTTCATTCTTGGTATAATGCGACTCTATCTTCTGGGAAGGTTTAAAAGGAAAAAATTTGATGATCTCTTTTTTGAACTTCCCCCTCTTGTGGTTCTTGAAAAACTCAACATCAGTGCCCTTCTGGCCGGATTTGTTCTTTTAAGTATAGGGTTAATAACAGGAACCAGACTGGCATATCTTATTTGGAAAGGAGTTCCTTTTTCTGATCCAAAGATTTTTCTTTCAATCGTTCTTTGGTTTGTCTACCTGCTTAATATTCTTTCTATTAAAACTTTTAAACTAAAAGGCCGGATGATCAGTTACTGCTCGATTGTAGGCTTTATCCTGATAATTGTAATTCTTATGATTGAAAGTTTTACCAATACAACTATACATAAATTCTAGGAGGTAACATGTACCCACTGTTTTTGAAGCTTGAAGATGTAAAATGCCTGGTAATTGGTGGAGGTGTTATTGCAGAAAGAAAAACACTTAGTCTGATCGAATCTGGTGCAGAAGTTACTTTGATTTCACCGGATATCACTAATAAATTAGATGAGCTGATTAAAAAGAATATTGTTAAATACTGTAATCGACTTTTTAGAGCAGGAGATACTCATGGTTTCTTTCTTGTTATTGCAGCAACAAATTTAATCGAGGTAAATAAACTTATCTACGAAGAATCCATAACGACCAATACTCTAATTAACTGCGTTGATGAACCTGAGCACTGTAATTTTTATGTACCTGCTCAAATTAAAAGGGGGGACCTTCAGATAGCTATTTCAACTTCAGGGAAACTGCCTATGCTTGCAGGAAGGTTCCGAAAATTATTTGAAACTATTCTGCCCAAATCAATCGGTAAAGAAATTGAAAGACTTCACCAAATAAGAACCAGAATAATTACCGAATCCAAAGATGATCCTGGCCTCAAGAAAAAGAAATTTGAAACGGAACTTGAACCGGAAATTGAAATTATTATTAACAATATAGGAATAAAATGATTGGTATTATAGGCATTAACCATGAAACAGCTCCCCTTGCTATCAGGGAAAAGCTTGTGTTTAAGGAAGAAGAAGGGAAACAATTTCTTGAGAAACTTAAATCACTTCTGTCGGATACAAAGGCAGTATTGGTTTCAACATGCAACAGAACCGAAATCTATTTCTATATGGATAGTTCCTGTACTGCAAGTTATAACAGGACGTTAATTGATGAAATAATCAATTATAAACATTTGGATTATGAAATTGAATCCAGTTTTTACAGTTATTCTGATTATGAAGCTGTTAATCATCTTTTACGAGTTGCTGCTGGTTTGGATTCGATGGTTCTGGGAGAAAATCAGATTCTTGGACAACTAAAACAGGCATATCACATAAGTTCCAGTATTGGTATGACAGGCACTGTTCTTAATAGGTTGTTTCATAAGGCATTTGAAGCAGGAAAGAGAACCAGATCTGAAACAGATATAAACAAGGGTGCCTCCTCTGTAGGTTATGCTGCAGTAGAATTAGCACATAAAGTATTCGGTGAGCTGGATAATAATCCTGTTCTTTTAATTGGTGCAGGAGAAACTGGTGAGCTTGTTTTAAAATGTTTGAAAGAAAGAGGCAGCAAATCGATAACAATCATGAATAGAACTCTTGAAAAGGCAGAAGATCTGGCAAAAAAATTCAATGCAGAAACCAAGGAGTTTAATCTTCTAAAGGATGCCCTCATTCAATCTGATATTGTTATAACTTCTACATCAGCAGGAAAACAATTGTTGTCAAAGGAAATTATTTCAGAAATAGAAAAGAAACGAAAGAAAAAATTGTTTCTGTTAATAGACTTGTCAGTTCCGAGGAATATAGATGATTCTGTAAGGGATATTACTAATACTTTTCTTTTTAATATAGATGATCTTCAGCAGATAGTGGCCTTCAATAAGAAAAAAAGAGGGGGTGCTGTAAAGAAATCTGAAGCAATTATTACAACAATCGCTGAGGATTTCATAATCTGGCAAAAAGGACTGAAACTGTCCCCGACTATTGATTCTCTGAAGAAAAAACTGATCTCTTATTCTGAAAACGAGTTATCAAATCTTAAAAAACGTATTTCAAAAGATGAGTTTCATCATGTTAGCCAATATTCAGATTTCATTACCAATAAATATCTTGGACTGATAATAAAAAATTTACGGGAACTGTCAAAAAATGGAAGCAGCCTGGAATATATTGATCTGGTGAACAACCTTTTTAATCTTGAACAGGTAAATGATGATCACAATATAAGCCCTGGTGTAAATGGAGAGAATATTGAAAACTGATGTGAAGATAGGCACAAGAGGGAGTAAACTCGCCATAATTCAGGCGGAAATGGTTAAAAAACTGCTCCTGGAAAAAGATAGTATGCTAAAAGTAGATATTATTATCATTAAAACAAAAGGTGATAAAATTCTGGATTCACCACTTTCCAAAATAGGAGATAAAGGGCTGTTTACAAAAGAGCTTGAAACTGCACTGCTTACAAACAGAATAGATCTTGCGGTCCACAGTCTTAAGGATCTTCCCACTGAACTACCTGAGGGAATAAGCCTTGGAGGAGTTCTTAAACGGGAGGATGTCCGGGATGCTTTTATTAGTAAAGATGGTAAATTACTTTCCGAAATGCCCCGGGGATCAGTTATTGGAACCTCCAGTTTAAGAAGACGATCTCAACTTTTAAGACTGGGAAAAGGTTTTCAAATTATAGATATACGGGGAAACGTTGATACCAGGCTCTCTAAACTTGAATCCGGTTACTGTGATGGTACTATCCTTGCCTGTTCCGGAATGATACGATCTGGACTTGAATATAAAATTACGGAAAAACTCAGCCCCAATATAATGATGCCTGCAATAAGCCAGGGGATAATTGGTATTGAAATAAATGAAAATAATTCATCTATTAAAGAGCTTCTCTTAAAAATAAACGATTTTGAAACAGCATTAATGGCAAAGGCAGAACGGGCATTCCTGAATACTCTGGAGGGCGGATGTCAAACTCCTGTTGGCTGCTATTCTGTTATAGATGGAAATAACTTTAGATTCAGAGCTCTTGTCTCAGATTTGGATGGGCAAAAAGTAATAACTGCAGATAATACGGGACCATTGGAGGATGCAGTAGAGATAGCTTTGAGAACAGCTTCAGAAATACTTGCCAGAGGTGGTAATAGTATTATGGCAGATATAAGGAATGAGCTTGGAGAAAATTATGAAGCCTGAAAAAATTGAGATGATACTTTCTGCTGCATGTCAACTGTTTGCCGAAAGTGATTTTCATAATGTTTCCATGGCAGATGTTGCAGCATCTGCAGGTGTGGGGAAGGGGACACTTTATAACTATTTTCAATCTAAAGATGATCTCTATTTTTCAATCCTCCAGTCCAGACTTGAAAAATTATTAGATGTGCTTGAGAAAGCATACAGAAAAAGAGATGATTTTATTAGAAACCTTCGTAGTCTAATACTTCATTTGTACTCGTTCATGTCAAAATACCGATATTTTCACCAGATATGGAACAGGGAAGAAAACAGTCTTGAACAAAAGAACAACACAGTAATTATTGAAATAAGAAATAAAATTCTGGATCTGATCAGACGTGTCTTAATTCAGGGGCAAAATGAAAAATTGTTTAAAAAAAGTGTGGATATTGATATTTCGGTGCAGCTTATCTACTGCATGATTAATTATTTATCAATAAATAATCATACCGGGGATACAAAAGAGATCAGAATAGATTCTCTAATGGAAATACTCTTAACCGGAATTGGGATAAAAGAAATCGACACATCGGTGCATTACGAGGTATACATACATGAATCTAAATAATAGAGGCTTGAATGGAAAAGTATACCTGATTGGTGCCGGTCCAGGAGATGTCGGCCTGCTGACACTAAAAGGGGCAGAATATCTTTCCAGTGCAGATGTTATTGTATATGACTATCTGAGCAGCAACTCCCTGCTTTCCATGTCCAAAGATGATAGTGAACATATATATGTTGGGAAAAAAGCATCTGATCATACACTGACACAGGAGGGTATAAACAATTTACTTGTAGAAAAAGCCAGAGAAGGTAAATATGTTGCTCGGTTAAAGGGGGGCGATCCCTATGTGTTTGGAAGAGGAGGGGAAGAGGCCCTGGCACTGTCTGATGCAGGTATTGAATTTGAAGTAGTACCGGGAGTTACAGCTGGAATTGCAGCGGCAGCTTATGCTGGTATACCCTTTACCCACAGGGGAATTACCTCAACAGCCGGATTTATTACAGGTCATGAGATGGATGGTAAGAATGAGAGCAGTATAGACTGGGAATCTATCGCAGGTCTGGGAACTCTTGTCTTTTATATGGGTGTCAGAAATCTTCCGGTTATTGTCAGTAATTTAAAGAAGGAAGGACGCAGTGGAACTACACCTGCTGCAATTGTTCAATGGGGAACTCTGACATCCCAGCGATCGGCAGAGGGAACACTTGATACTATAGTTGATGTTGTCAGACAGAAGAAGATCTCAACTCCAGCCCTCATTGTAATAGGTGATGTAGTCAATCTTCGATCAAAACTTAACTGGTTTGAGAAAAAACCACTTTTCGGGAAAAAAATAATTGTTACAAGAAGCAGGGCTCAGGCATCCAGCTTATCCAAAGAATTAAGGGAGCTTGGAGCAGAGGTAATAGAGTTCCCCACTATTGAGATATCTCTCATACCCGACAACTCAAATCTTGACAGAGCAATAGATTCTGTTTCAGACTATTCCTGGATAATATTTACATCTGTTAACAGCGTGGAAATTTTCTTTAAGAGAGTCATGAGTATAAAAGATGCCCGAATTCTGGCAGGAATAAAAATTGCTGTCATTGGTTCGGCTACAGCCATGAGTCTTAATGAATACGGTATAAAGGCAGATATAATACCCGAGCAGTTTACATCTGAGGGTATAGTTAAAGCACTCGAAAGCTATAAAGCAGAGCTAAAGGGTAAAAAAGTTCTTATTCCCGGAAGTTTGATTGCCAGGGATCTTCTTCCTGTCTCCCTGACTGCCATGGGAGCCCTTGTTGAAGCTGTACCTGTTTATGAAAATAAAACTCCCGAATATACAGCAGAATATATTGATAGTATATTCGATAAGAACCTCTATTTATGCACATTTACATCATCATCAACAGTTACAAATTTTATAGATATTTTAAAAGTAAACAATCGAAATAAGTATATTTCAAAGATAAACGGGGCCTCAATAGGACCTGTAACTTCAAAAACAGCAAAAGAAGCTGGTATAAATTTATCCATCGAGGCTGGAGTTCATACAATTCCGTCTCTTGTTTCAGAAATAGTAAATAAAGCAATAAAAAAGGAAAATAAATGATTGGTATCTCAAAACTTTACTGCGGAACAGTTGAAGCATCTGATCCCCTGCGATATGGAAGACATTCGGGAAAATTACCCTCACATCTGCTTCAGTTTTCGAAAGATAAAAAACCTGTAGTAGTATGGAATGTAGGACGTCGCTGTAATCTGCGATGCATCCACTGTTATTCACAATCTCAGGATATTGATTACGAAGATGAGTTAACAACAGTAGAGGGAAAAGCTCTTATTGATGATCTTGCCAAGTACGGTTCACCTGTTCTTCTTTTTTCTGGTGGAGAGCCGCTGATGCGGGAAGATATTCTGGAATTGATAGGTCATGCCAAATCTAAAGGGATGAGAGCCGTACTTTCTACAAACGGGACACTCATTACAAGAGAACTTGCAAAACAATTAAAAGAACTGGACCTGTCTTATGTAGGTATAAGTCTTGATGGACTTCAAAAAACCCACGATATGTTCAGAGGAAAAAAAGGTGCCTTTGATGAAGCTATTCAGGGATTGCGAAACTGCCAGGAAGCAGGAATAAAGGTTGGCCTGCGGTTTACCATGAATAAAAAGAATGTGGAAGATATTCCCGGTATTTTTCAGCTTCTAAGAGATGAAGATATTCCGAGAGCATGTTTTTACCATCTGGTATATACAGGCCGGGGCAGCAAAATTATTGATGAGGATTTGACAAAAGAAGAAACCAGAAAAACTGTCGATCTTCTGATGGATCTGACCAGGGAAATGTACGACGAAGGTCTTAAAAAAGAAATTTTGACTGTAGACAATCATGCGGACGGAGTTTACCTTTATCTGCGTCTTAAAGATGAGGATCCGAAGCGAGCAGAAGATGTACTTTCCCTCCTTAAGATGAATGGTGGTAACAGTACAGGTAATGGAATTGGCTGTGTAAGCTGGGATGGTGAAGTATATGCTGATCAGTTCTGGAGACATGAAACATTCGGGAATGTAAAGGACAGACCCTTCAGCGAGATCTGGACAGATCTGTCAAATCCTCTTATGGCTAAATTGAAAGATAAGAAACCTCATGTTAAGGGAAGATGTGCAAAATGTCAGTACCTTGATCTGTGCGGTGGAAATTTCAGGGTCAGAGCAGAAGCAGTAACAGGAGATTTATGGGCTGAAGACCCTGCCTGTTTCCTGACTGATGAAGAGATAGGAATCAAATCGTAGCTTGGTCGCAAACAAGTTTGCTGCTCGGCCATGAGTCGTACCGGAAGAGCGAAGCGATGAGGAACGATCTCAGCAACCATAGGAGAAATTATGGCTTTTCCAATACATAGAATGCGTAGAATGCGAAATGATGAGAATACCAGGAGACTTGTAAGGGAAACATCT
>JAQIBN010000093.1 GCA_027859095.1 Spirochaetia bacterium
GCTGAAAAAGAATCTTATATTTTGAATCCTAATTTTTCTTCAGATGGAAACCAAATTGTCTTTACAGTCCAGAATAAAAGTGGAAGCAAACTATATATACTTGATAATGAAAACAAAATAAAATCTCTTGATTCTCATTTTATAGGAGATATATACAATCCTTTATTTATGGAAAATGGCAATATAATTTTTGTTTCAGATATTGATGGGATCCCTGCCCTTTACGAATTGGAAATGGGAAAAGGAAAATCCATAAGAAAACTATATTCGAATCCTACAGGTATATTTTCAGGGCTTGTTGATAACAATAATATTATCTATTCAACATATTCACCAGAAGGATTTACTTTACGAACTACTCCCTATATAAAAACCCCTGCTATCAAAAAAGTATTGGTATTACAGAATATTCAAAAGCAAGAGAGAATACCTTCTCCTTCTCAAAATGTCAGGATTGAAAGTTATAATAAATATACAGATCTACCAAAATTAGTTGCCTATACACCCATTCCATTTTATATAAATCCTTTATATGAAAGTTCCCAAATTTTTGGACCAGGAATTACCGGATATTTTAGGTCAATCCTTGGTAAAAGTGAAATATTTACAACTGTCACTATGGACACAAAAAAATTACAACCTGGGCTTTCTTTCAATTTTACTTATAACTGGGGAGTATTCGGATTAGATTATAGTTTATTACAGGGATATTTAGAAAGTTCTAATATTTATAATGCCAGGCAGACAACAAGACAGCAACTTATATTTGATGTCCCAATTATCAATCAACATAGTTTAGGTTTATCAACTTATTTTGGTTTATTTACTGGAGTTGTTGATGATTATTCAATTTCCTCAAATAAGGATTTTCAATTTTTTTCTCCTACCCTGGATTCAAATACCGAACACAACAATAGTGCATTACAAATAAGCGGTGTGGCCTATTCACTTTCAGGACAAAAAAGCAGAGGGGATACATTTCAACCTTTTAATATAAGCAGTTCTACATTTCTTTATACTCCTGTATCAAATAACTTTCTTAAGCAATATGCTGTAAAAAGTACCAATAGTATAAACATACCTTCTCCAATAGAACATCAGGTATTTAAGGTTTCAGGAAGGCTGACATATTCAGAAATAGATAATTTGCAGTATTTGAATTATCCCAGAGGATTTTATAAATCAACTGATAGCGATTTTGAATTACTTACAGCAGTAGAATATTTATTTACCCTTACAAAACCTGATTGGCCAATTCTCTGGGGACTATCTTTGCAGGGGATTAGTGGATCAATACATTTGGAAAAAATATTTTCGCTGCAGGATACAACGCTAACAGCTGATGAGAATCTTTATGCCGGGATGGAACTTATTCTCCTGGGAAATTATATTAATGTATTTGAATCTGCAGGAATTGGAGTAAGCTATAGATTCGAGCCTAAGACTTCTTCGTTCAATCCTGAAAATTTGGGTATTTATATATTTATTGGTACAAATAGTTTTAAATAAAATCACTCTATAAAATACGCATGGAGGAATGTTTTATTCCCCTGTATTAGTCTTACAATTATCTCTTCTTTCTTAGTTCTATTATTTTTTATCAGTTTTGAAAGCATCTCAGTAATACTTAAAATAGTATAAGGATGATTTATCTTTGCCTGATCCGCCTTAAGAAGAAGATCTTTCAGATGAATATAGTCCGGTGCTTCTTTAGTATTAATTATTACCTGAACAGTTTCAGGTACATATCCAATACTCTCATCTATAAGCAAATTAGCCACATTAAAAGGTAGAAGTTTATTATTTAATACAACATATTTTGTTTTCATTTTTTTAATATTTAAAAGCTGCCCTGTTAAAACAGGGCAGCATAGAATCAAATCAATTTACTTTATTACGTATCGACCCTGAACTTCAGGTGTAATAGTTCCACCAAGGAATTCAATATAGTCAATAAATGCATCTCTCTGCATTAGAGAAGAATCGTATTCTGCAACTTTGTTCTTAAACATCGCGTAACCATCACCACCGGATGCAAGATATGAATTTGTAGCAATTACATATTCTTTTGCAGGATCAATAGGAGAACCATTGATAAGTACATCAGAAATAGTTCCTGCTGCAGTATCAATTGTAAAGGAAACACCTTCAGAAACCTGTGGCATAGCACCATGTGTTACTGTTTCGGGAGTATAATCAAAAAGTGCAATTACATCTGTTCCTTTCATTGTAACTGTCATAACAGAGTTATCAAAAGGAAGTACTTCGTAGATAGTTCTTTTCAGAATTTCACCATCAGCAATAGAAGTTCTTATACCACCACCATTCTGGAAAGCAAAATCTGCACCAAGATTCTGGGAATTAGCATACCAGAGCATTGAATCTGCTACCATATCACCAATTGCTGTTTCAACTTTTCTTGTATCATCATTAAGGAAAGGAGCTGTTGCTGTACCAATCACATCATTAAGTATTGCATCTACCTTATCAACATACGGCTGAATTATTGCTGCAAGAGCTGCATCTTCTTTAAGTTCTTCGCCAACAAATTTATACACTCTGGATCCATCATCAAGAGTTTCTCTATATTGAACATTTATGGGATCGAGTTTCCAGTCAAGACCAGTTACTTCACCATTCATAAAATTAATACTGGCATTACCCATATAAAGACCCCAGTGTCTTGCCTGTACGATAGCTACATTCTTACCTGAAACTTCATTCATTATCATTACTGGTTCTTCAATTTTTGAATGTGTATGTCCATCAATTATGAGCGCAACACCAGGTACCTGAGCTGCAATTCTTTTTGAACCTTCAGTTATTTCAGGATAGAGTCCCATATGAACGAGTGCAACAACAATATCAGCCTGTTTTTTGAGCATTGGTACAAGTTCATTAGCAACTTCTACTTCATCTCTGAATGTATAACTTTCAATATTTGCAGGGCTTCCTGTTTTTACAGTTCCGGAATCCATAAGACCAAGAATAGCTACTTTAAAATCACCATAATCCTTAATTATATAAGGAAGAACGTTTTCAATGTAAGAACCATCTTCATTTACAACATTTGCACATAACCATGGGAATGCAGAATCAGCAATCTGTTTCTGCATTGCATCATAATCAGGATCAAACTCATGGTTTCCCATTGCAAGAGCATCATAACCAATATAATTATGTCCAATAATATCTGGTTCTGCTTTGAAAAAGTTAGATTCAGGCCGACCAGTATTAATGTCTCCTGCGCTCAATACAAGTACATTTGGATTAGCTGATCTAACTGCATTTACATAAGTTGCCTGTGCAGGAAGTCCACCCTGTCCACCTGCAGGATAATCATAAAATGCAGAAGGATGACCGTGATAGTCATTTGTATGTAGAATAACAAGATTATGTTCTACATCCGGCATAGAGATAGGTGATGTTGCACATCCCAGGAATACTGCAACAAGACTGATTAACATCAGTACTTTGAAAAGATTTTTCATTTGTGTCTCCTTAAATTTTGTTAATATTATAACATAAGTATTGATTATATGTAAATAAAATTGATCCAATTATGTTGATATTAAAAACTAATACCATTGTTCCAGTTTACAAAAAAGTCTTCATGTCTTTTAATAATATCAGGCAAGGTGCATTCTTCTATATTCTCTACTTTTATGTAGGCCATCTCTGCTGATATTAAAGCTTTTTCAGACTCTGATCCTGAAGTAATACAAAAACAATCCCAACGTCTTATTTTTAACCCCTCTGCTGCATTTAAGAATAGTTCAGGATCAGGTGGTGGAACAATACCAGTCCTTTCTGTTAAAACAACACATTTTATACCTTCTTCCTCAATTTTAAAAATCAAATCATCAATACTATCTTCCAGGGTTATATCAATAAGAACAACTTTCAGTTTGGGGAGCAGAGAGATGATCAGGTTTTCTTCAAATACAATATGTATTTCATCATAATAATTGTAAAATACCAATTCATTCCCTTCCAGTAACTTATATGTAACAGTATCTTTAGTAATGTTAACATAAAGAAGACATCCTGAATAATTTATCTTAAATGAAATTTCATCCAGGCCGGAAGGTAATCTTGGCGAAAAAGAAAGTATATTTCCTGAATCTCTCATGCCTGCAAGACCATAAATAACGGACATCCAGGAACCTGCCATAGATGCAGTATGTACTCCATCTTTCACATTCCCATTTAAATCCCTTATATCTATAAGGGTTGTTTGTCTAAAATAAGTCTCCGCAAGATCCAGATACCCCAGTTCAGAACCAACAATTCCCTGGATACAGGCAGAAAGAGAACTGTCTCCGGTAGTTAATTTTTCATAATAGTCAAAATTTCGCTTTTTCTCTGCAAAAGAGAAATAATTTCCCTGAAGGAAAAGTGCCATAACTACATCAGCCTGTTTAATTACCTGATAGCGATAGATTGTAAGAGGATGAAAATGGAGGAGAAGCGGATATTTTTCAGCTGGTGTCCCCTCAAAATCCCAGACCGGGCGGGTTAAAAAAGCATCATCCTGGGCATGTAGGGAAAGTCTGGAATCATACGGTATTCGAATCTTACTAGCAGCTTTTTCCCAATGGGCTATCTCTTCTGCAGAAATATTGAATTTACTTGTAAATAGCTCATAGAATTCGTAGTTAGATTTTTTGAGGTCTTTTAGAGAAATACTGGCAGTAGAAAGATTTTCCCTGGCCATGATATTTGTATAGAGATTGTTATTTACAAGAGCAGTGTATTCATCAGGGCCAGTTACTTCATGTATACAAAAGGCTCCGTCAAAACCTGGAATATATTCACCCAGATCGTACCAAAACCTTGCAGTCTCAATAAGTATTTCAAGACCATATCCCAATAGAAAATCAATATCACCTGTTGATTTAACATATTTATTCAGCCCAAATGCAATATCTGCATTTATATGATACTGGGCAGTTCCTGCCGGAAAATAAGCAGAAGCCTCTTCTCCGTTTATCGTCCGCCAGGGATAAAGTACTCCTTTATGGGATAATTCCTCTGCCCTCAACCTCGCTTTATCTATAATACTGTATCTGTAAGAAAGAAGTGACTTTGCAATTTTCGGAAAGGTATAAATATAATATGGAAGAACATAAATTTCCGTATCCCAAAAATAATGCCCTTCATAACCAATTCCTGTCAGACCTTTTGCAGCTATACTCGTTTTTCCATTTCTACCTGTGGATTGAAGAAGGTGAAACAGGTTAAAACGAAGACCAAACTGTAAATCAGAATCTCCTTTAATTTTTACATCCGTTCTATCCCAAAAATCAGCAAGAAATAATTCCTGATTATCTAAATAATATTCTGGTCCATTTTTAAGACAAGAATCCAGATCATTAATACCATTAGCACATAATCCCTTCTCACTTATATTTTGACCATGCTCATAACAAAGATATTTGGTAATCTGAACAGAGCCCTCTATGCTTTTAAAGTTATAGCTGACATATGCTTTAGTCTGAGTAACAGAATTTTTAATTACCGGAGTAAATTCACCTATATAAGAATGATCCATCCCTGAGAAAAGTGATAATCCGCTCCCTTTAGTTTGATGGAACATATAAATTCTGTTTTTTTCTGCAGACACACTTTTACGAGTTAATGCATTTACTCCCGGAGTTGAACCAGTTCGGGGATCTTCTATATTACTTATCTTATTATCTGATTTCTCCCTTGGAATATCAGAAAGAACAGAAACTATTTCAAGATCTACTTCTTTACCTGCCACAGTTATATCCAAAACCTGAATTGCAGTTGATTCTTTATTCAAAGATACAAGTCTTTGTATTTTTATACTGATATTTGCTCCGGATTCAGTTAGCCAGGAAAAGGTTCGGGTTAGAACTCCCTTTTTTATATCAAGCTCACGAATATGCAGGGAAGCCTTATCTGAGGTAAAAAGCTCTCCATCTGCATAAATCCGAAAGATCTTCCCATCAACCAGGTTAATGATTGCCTGATTATTTTTAGCATACCCATAGGCCGATTCCCCATACTTTATTGGGAAGGTTTCATAAAACCCATTTATGAATGTTCCGCACTCATAGTTGGAATCCCTTTCCTCCAGATTCCCCCTAAGTCCCAGATTACCGTTACCAAGAGTAAAAAGAGTTTCATACTTGCCAAGTTCCGCAGAGTTAAAAGTTTTTTGTGTTAGCTTCCAGTTATCCATCAGGATCTTCTATCCTCAAGCCAAAGAAATCTATAAGGCTCAAGCTCAACTTCTACATCAAAATCATCTCCAGAGAGAAGATCCCTTGTTGCACATGGCATCTTAAAAATCTGATTCTGTTCTGAAAAATTGGATACTATTGTTACTTTTCCTTTAATGCCATTTTCACGAATAAACCCGAAGACATGCTCATTCCCCGGATTTAAAAATCTAACAGTATTTCCTGAAAAGGCCGGACATTTTTTTCTATGCTGTACTAGTTTTTTCAGCCCATTGAATATTCGACTGGAATAATGATCAGCATTAATATTTGGGAAAGTAGCAGGCAGTCTATGCACCCATCTGCTGTCATCTTTATATTCCTGGTTTTCTGTATAAGTATAATTATTTAATTGCCCAGCCTCATCACCCATATAGATAAGAGGGTATCCGCTCATAGAAAAAATAATTCCATAGAGAAGCAGAATGCGCTTAATAGCTAGATCAAGCTCTATCTCAGTTTCCTCTGCCAGAGCTTTTTCAATACCTGCAAGAGATGCAAGGGTACCGGAAATTCTTAAGTCTCCTGTCCGCAGGTTTTCCTGAAAAGGGAGCCCCTTTGCAAAACTGCCTTCGAATTTTCCGGTAAAAAAATTATTCAGAAATTTTCTGTGCCCTGTAGGATCAATGCCAAAAGTCCATGCAACCTGATCAGAAAAAGTCCATCCAATATCATCGTGACATCTAATATAATTAATCCAGTAGCACCCTTTTGGCAAAGAAGAATATTTTTCCATTGATTTTTTCAAGAGCCTTGTTTTTCGTGTAGCAAGAGATTCCCATAAAGTTGCCATTAAAAGTGGATTGTAGGATAGTTCACACTCATCCACAGAGATATATTTCTCAATTTCATCGGGATGAACAATGGCCTCAGATAAAAAAAGGACTCCAGGAGCTGTAACACTCATAATAGATTTAAAGGCCTGGATTAATATATGTACTTCCGGCAGGTTTTCACAACCAGTACCCGTCTTTTTCCAGATAAATGCGGGGGCGTCAAATCTTAGAACTTCGATTCCCAGTTCAGCAAGAAAAACCATCTCCCCCATCATCTGGAGAAATACAGCAGGATTGCTATAGTTCAAATCCCATTGATAACTATTAAATGTTGTCCAGACCCACTTACTCATTTTTTCGTTATAGGTAAAAGAGCCTTTCCTTACTTCTGGAAATATATCTCTTAGAAATGGTGCATATTCATCTACCTGTCTACGTTCATTAAACATATAGTAGTAATTTTGGTAGTGGATATCTCCTTCCTTTGCCCTTAGTGCCCATTCATGCTGATCCGAGGTATGATTAAGGACAAAATCAAGGACAATACTAATGCCATTTTCCTCAAGAATATGAGCCAATTCCCTTAATTCATTCATTGTTCCTAATCCGGGATCTACATCCCTATAACTCGAAACTGCATAACCTCCATCAGTTTCACGGTCAGGAGTTTTAAATAAGGGCATAAGATGGACAAATGTAATTCCAAGTTCTTTTAAGTAAGGGATACGTTTTTGTATATCCTTTAATTTCCCGGCAAAAAGGTCCACATAGAAAACTGCTCCAACCTCATTTTGAGATCCGCAACAAAGCCCTTTTGTTTTAGTCTTAGTAGAAGAGATTAAGTTCTTGGGGGGGTGAATTTTAAGAAACAATTTACAGCTGGCCTTTATTATATCTTCAAGATGATATAAAAAATCTGGGCTTTCTCCATAGAGCTTCATGAGATTTTCAAATAGAAAAGGAAAATGATTTTTCAGACGACCATAAAAATCATTATATCCTGGTTTTTCCATGTAAGGTTTTAAAACATTTTTCTCTATGCGGTTCAAAATTTCAGTATTGGAAAATGTCATCTGATTCAGCACCTCGAATTAATAAATAGTGACACCCGAATGGGTTTCCAGACAGGTGTCAGTACAAGATTCTAATGTAATTAACAAAAATATGCTACGATATTACTCCTTAACTGATCCTGCCATAAGTCCACTAACAAAATATCTCTGAAGGGATAGAAAAACTATTAAGGGCAAAACCATACTTATAAAAGCTCCTGCAGTCAGCAGATGCCAATCCTGACCTCGTGATCCGATCATATTAAGCATTCGCACAGTAACCACTTGCATTTTAGCACCACCACCACTCATAAAAACAAGGGCAACAAGCATATCATTCCAAACCCACAGGAACTGAAATATTGCAAAACTTGCAAGGGCTGGTACTGATAAGGGTAAAATTAGTCTAACAAAGGTTGTAAAATGGGAGGCTCCGTCTATAAAAGCAGATTCCATTATACTCCTGGGAATTGTACTTATATAATTAAATAAAAGGTAAATTGCCAATGGCAGGCCAAACCCAGTGTGAGCCAGCCAGATACCAAGATAAGTACCATTCAATTTCAAAACCTGATAGTCCCTAAGGACAGGAATAAGAGCAATTTGAAGAGGGACTACAAGCAAGGCAACAATTATTACAAACAGGGTCTTCCTTCCCGGAAAATCCAGCCATGCAAATCCATAGGCAGCAAAGGCAGCAATTAGAATTGGTATTACTACTGCTGGGATAGTGACAGTCAGACTATTAAGGAAGGCGCCCATCATATCATCACCCTTGGCCCGGGCCTCTCTTCCAGATGAATCAGTATAGGTGAAGGTACGCCCTCCAAGAACCTGATTGTAGTTTTCCATAGTATACCCGGATTCATCAGATAGAGATTGCCACCATCCTGTTTTTGACACATTATCTCTTATACGAAAGGATGTCACAAGTATCCCAAAAGTAGGAACAGTCCATATTATTACAAGAAGTATTAAAACAACATTTACAATTATGTTTGATCTAGGCTTATCTGTTTTCATTAAAATACCTCCCTATTGCCAAATTGCTTCAGGTTGTACCACATAACAGGGATTACAGCGATAAGAATAACAATTGCAATCGCAGAACCTCTCCCATAATGAAGAAATTTAAACATTTGTTTATACTGCTGACTTGCCAAAACCTCCGTACCGAAAAGGCCATTGGTCATGGCAAATACAATATCAAAAATTTTCAATGTTAAGATTAGAATAGTTGTTCCAACGGTTATTATAGCTCCCTTAATATATGGAATGATAATTTGAAAAATAATTCGAAACTCCCCGGCTCCATCAATTCTTGCAGCTTCCAGAAGTGTAACAGGGACACCTTTAATTGCAGAAGAAAGAATAACCATTGCATAACCTGATTGAAGCCATACTAAAATGACTATAAGAAATATAGTGTTCCATGGACGAAGAACAATCCAGTTAACAGGATCTCCCCCAAGAGCGGCAACAATGGCATTAAGTAAACCTATTTGGGCTTCGCCGGATGGGCGATACGCATAGATAAATTTCCAAATAACTCCAGCACCTACGAATGATATGGCCATGGGCAGGAAAATTAAAGATTTTGCAAGCTTCTCAATTTTTGATCTTTCTGAAAGAAGTGCAAAAAGCATTCCGAAAATTAAACTTAAACTGGTTCCAAGAACCATCCATACAATATTGTTTACAAAAGCAAGCCGCATTGTACGATCTGAAAATATGTATTTATAATTTGCAAATCCAACAAATTCTTCTGAAAACTTTCCCATAAAACTCATTAGGAAGGACCTAAGAGTAGGAAGAAGAAGGTAATATCCCAATATCATTACAGCAGGACCTACGAAAAGAAAAGGTACAAATCTCTTCCGCCATTTAATTGGTAAACGCTGCAAAATTATATTTGTTATTATATAGAGAGCTGCGACACCCCCTACCCCCCAAACGATAGCAACAAGGGTTATAATTATCTGGGATGCACCGCTATCCCTGAGAAAAAGAAATCCCAGCCATAATCCTACAAAAGTAACTGCCGGTATGAAGAATGAAATGAATATCCTTCCAAAGGCAGTAACAGTCCTTTGTAAAGCTCCACCCGGTTTATCCGGGAAATACAGATCGCCCATTTATAACTCCTTTTAATAAGGTAAGGGAAGCCTGTAAACACAGACTTCCCATTGTATTATTATTTCTTATTCAGCAGGCCAGCTTGCCTCTATCTGATCAAGAACATCTTTAACAGGTACTCCACCTACAAGATCTGCCATTCCTGTCCAGAAGGTTCCAGCACCTACTTCTGCCGGCATAAGGTCAGAAGCATCAAATCTAAAGACTTCGGCATTTACAAGAATCTTAGCCAGTTCTCTACCAATATCAGAGGTATAATCATCAAAATTTGTATCCTTATGAGGGAACATAGCTCCACCTGCTTTTGCCCATGGTGCTGCAGATTCCCAGGTAGTAAAATATTCCATAAGCTGCATTACTTCGGGGTTGTCATTAAAGGCTACAAACTGGTCACCACCACCAAGAACGGGTGTACCCCATTTTGGATTTAGTTCAGGAAGGGCAAATACTCCTACTTCTTCCTCAAGATTAGCCTGAATACTTTCTGGCATAAATCCTGTTATAAAATTCCCCTGTCTGTGCAGCCATGCTCTTGGAGGTGTATCAAAAAGAGGTGTAACAGCATCCCCAAATGAGGTAGTAAGAATATTTGAAGGTCCTCCATAGGTATATTTATCATCCAGCCAGATTTTTGCCATAATATTGGCAGCATTTATAACTGCAGGATCATTAAATGGGATTTCATGATTTACCCACTTATCATAAACTTCAGGTCCAGCAGTTCTAAGCATAATATCTTCCATCCAGTCTGTTGCAGCCCATCCTGTAGCTCCACCACTTTCAATACCGATTGACCATGGAACACTACCGTCTGCAACAATCTGATCAGATAGCTTCTGAAGTTCATCCCATGTTTTTGGGACTTTATAACCAGCAGCTTCAAAGGCTTTTTTAGGATACCATACAAAGCTTTTTGCATTTACCCTGTGAAATACACCATAAACTTTACCATTATAAGATCCCAGCTCCTTCCATGCACTTGTGTAATTGTTATCAATTTTTGATACTACACCTGTACTGAGGGGTTTAAGAAAACCTCTCTCCGCAAAAATTCTCATAAGCCCGGGTTGCGGCAAAGCTGCTATATCCGGAGGAGTTCCTGCTTCTGCCTGAACAAGAATTTGTGTTTCAAACTCTTTGGAACCTTCATAGATAACATCTATTCCAGTCTCTGCTTCAAATGCTACAAGGCATTCTTCAAACCTGAATGCTTCTTCATCAACGAAGGCACCCTGAATAACAATTGTTTTTACTTCTTCCTCTGCAGGTGTTGCTGCTTCTTTTTTTGAACATCCAGTGAACAAAAAAGAAAAAGCTATAAACACAACAAACAGAATCAATACGCTTTTTTTCATCTTACATCTCCCTTTAAAATTTATAATAATCCGTCTGATATCAGGCGGAGTATCTTTCAATAACTTTCAACTGATAGCTAATATGCTTAACAGCATGGGAATTATCCTTCATTTGTTCCAAAAGTAATTCCACAGCTGTTTGACCGGACTGGTCCAGTGACTGATTTATTGTAGTAATACCCATATAATCTGCAAGATCTATATCATCAAAACCAATTACTGCGATGTCTTCTGGTACTTTTAAATTCATTTCTCTTGCAGCTTTTATAACACCGACAGCCTGGAGATCAGAGGATGCAAAAATTGCATCCGGCTTATTATCATCCATAAGTATTTTTTTTACACTATCAACAGAATACTCCATTCCATACTTATGAAAGGAAACAGAACTGTCAGAAAGTACCATCCCATTTTGTTCCAATGTTGTTTTATATCCATTAAATCTCATATCTGTGGCATGAAGAGAATATGCAGGTTGTCCTCCCTCTCCTATAAAACCAAAAGACTTGTATCCCTTCGATATAAGGTATTCTGCTGCCAGTTTGCCTCCTGCGTAATTATCAATTTCGATACTGGAAACAGAGGGGTGGGAAATTTCTATCATCACAATGGGAAAATCATATTCTCTAAAGAGTTCGATCTCATCTTCCTTAACTGGAAGAGCAATAACAATCAAACCGTCAATTCTATTTGAGATAGGGAGCATGGAAAGGTACCCTGAAAGCTGATCTTCACTGGCTACCGAGTAAGTTATAAGCTCAAAATCTGTAACAGAAAGCGCTCCTGCAATACTTCTTATTCTCTGAACAAAAGATGGAGCTGTCGAAAATGGTGTTAATATCCCAACTCGTTTAAAGTCTTTTCTTGCCCTGGCAATTGCATCGGCCTTAGGAATAAAACTAAGCTCCTTCATTACATCAATAATTTTTTTTCGGGAAGCTGCTGCAACCTGTCCTGGAGAGTTAAGAACTCTGGAAACCGTTGTAATGCTAACACCTGCAAGAGATGCTACATCATAAATGGTTGATTTCTTCGCCAAACTGATCCTCATTACAAATGGACTATTGATTATGAAAGTGCTTTCATGTTACTACTTTCATAGAGTAAAGCAGATATATAAATCTGTCAAGGAAAAATTTTATTAGATAACAATTTTATTTCAAGGGAGGAACAAGTGACTGAATTTAGTTTCGAAGCAGTTATTTTTGATCTTGATGGGGTTATAACTCAAACAGCTAAAGTACACAGTTTGGCCTGGAAAAAAATGTTTGATGACTATTTAAAGCTCCGTGAAAATAAACATAATGAACCCTTTAAAGAATTTACCCATGAACATGATTACCTACCCTATGTTGACGGAAAACCAAGATATAAAGGAGTAGAATCCTTTCTGGACTCACGAGGTATAAAGATAGATTTCGGAGAACCTTCAGATTCACCAAATGCAGAAACTATTTGTGGTCTGGGAAACAGGAAGGACAGTAATTTTAATGAAATATTGGATAATGATGGCGTACAAGTATATGAAAGTACAGTCAAAATAATAAAAATTCTAAAAACTAACAATATAAAACTGGGAGTGGCTTCTTCCAGTAAAAACTGCAAACCAGTACTGGAAGCAGCTGGATTGCTTGAACTATTTGACACCCGTGTGGACGGTGTTGTCTCGGTCGAATTGAATTTAAAGGGAAAACCGAAACCGGATATTTTTACTACTGCCTGTGATAATCTGAAACTGAAATATAAAAAGGCAATTATAGTTGAGGATGCAGTTTCCGGAGTACAGGCAGGTGCCGCAGGGGGCTTTGGACTTGTTTTAGGAATTGCCAGAGAAAATAATGAAGAGGAACTAATCTTAAACGGAGCAGATAGAGTTATTAGAGATTTTTCTGAAATCACTGTAGATGAACTTGAAAAATGGTTTAAACTTAAGAAAGTTTAATGGATTTAACTTACTAGCTCTTATGTTCTGCTTTTTTCAATCGATCCATTATTGCCATACCAATTCCTGTTTCAGGAAAAGCTTCTGCATAAATAATATCCAAATTAGCAACATCCAGCCTGTGAAGAGCTGAAAAAAGATTTGAAGCAGCCTGGTATAAATCCCCTGATTCAGATAGAACCTCAACATTCTTAAAGCGGGACTGATCTCTGACACCTTTAAATGTTATCAAACCGGCTCTTATTTCATTAGGTATAACAAAATTTTCATCCTTAATGATTTGTAAGTGTGTATGGGGTGAGTAATGATGCAGGAGCTGGCCTGGTGAATGAGGTTTGGCACTGGAAAAAGTGGTTTTAATAGGACCAATAACTTCCTCAATCTCTTCTATAGTAATTCCGCCAGGCCTGAGCAGAACAGCCTCTTCCGTTAATTCTAAAACAGTTGATTCAACTCCTATAGCACAACTTCCACCATCAATAATAAGATCTATTTTAGATCCAATTTGATTTTTTACATGATCAGCTGTTGTGGGGCTTAACCGGCTGAATGGATTTGCACTTGGAGCAGCTATGGGAAGTCCTGTTTGCCGTATTAGTTCCAGAGCGATTGGATGGGAAGGCATTCTGACTGCCAAAGTGTTATTTCCTGCTGTTACAATATCTGGAATTATATCAGATTTTGGAAGGACAAGGGTTAAAGGCCCGGGCCAGAACTTATCAATTAGTTTATATGCTTTTTCATTTATCCTGGTACATAATTGTTCCAAATCTGAAGAATCCGCGATATGCACTATAAAGGGATCGAAACTGGGACGATTCTTAACTTCAAAAACTCGTGCAACAGCTTTTGGATCTAAGGCAGAGGCTCCCAGCCCATAAACAGTCTCTGTTGGAAATGCCACAAGCCCGCCAGCCTGTAATATGGCTGCAGCTCTTTCAATAGATTCTTTACTGGCTTTTAATACTTCGCCCATTATTCCGGATATCCTAAATTAAACATAACAGTACTATTAAAACAAATTCTCCACTGATTCAAGTCATTTAAGGGGCAGTTTATGAAATTAATCATGTTCACCGGAAATTAATATTAAATTACTCTAAAAATAAGTGGAAAAGCCCAGATATACCTTAAAGTGATTAGGTGAATAGAGATTTTCACTCACCATTCTACCATCAGGCATCATAAATGGGTTTAAACCAAAAGATTCAATAGCAAAATTATCAGTCGAGTAATAATACTCAAAATCCAAAGCGGCCGTTGCCCCCAGGCCGATGTAATCCATTACGACCTCGTATCTTTTGAATGCAATACCCTGATTTATAAGTATGGGTACATTGTCGTAGGCCTGCTTAAGCCTCAACCAATTAAGATGGGGTCCCAATAGTTCTGTGATCATAAAATACATCATGGTATTTGGTGTCCATATTCAGGCTCAGCTTCCAGTTCCGTCCCAGTCTATAAGTAAGTCTGCCTCCACCGGCACCGCCATGGATCATATCGTCACCAACTTTCACCATCTCCGCCTGGGGGAAAAGCAGATATCTGGTAGGGGTAAAAAACAGGGACACTCCTATCCCGTTTGCTGTTACATATTCATAGGCAATCTGTTTACCTACCTCAATCATCTCCTCCTTCGGAATGGATCTGCTTACAGTCGCAATTACTTCAGTTGTCTCAAGCTCAATAAGCCGCAGACTGAGAATAAAATTATCATCCTCGGAAGTCACACTTCCATCCAATAAAAGCTTTAATCCCCGGATATTCCCTATCTCCACACTGTCATTTTCATCCGTTAGACCAGTCAGGGAAAGTTTAATCTCCTCCATGGCAGTATCCAGAGCCCGGCGGTCTATAAACTTAAAAACAAGACTATCTGTTATGGAATTTTTTAACAGAGCTTCAATTGCTTCACCAACATAGTTGTCCGCAGCATCTTTAGAGGCATTCTTAATCTCTATGATGGAAACTGTTTGTTTAGAATAAAAAGGAGCGTCACTTTTTAGGGATGTATACTCAGCCGCAAGATCTTCGACTAAATTATTAATTGTGTCTGTAACTGAAATGGAGAAAAGCATAGCGGGAAACAGCAGAAAAACAAGAATGAATTTTTTCATTGGTTCGCTCCTTGCCTGCATATTATACACCTAAATGCTAAATTGGTAAAATAAAAAACCTTCGAATATGTTTGAGAATATTTAAAAGGTTTAAATTGAGTTTACTTTAACTTTAGGAGATACAAACAACCCCCAGATCTCACTAAAAAGAACACCTAATAATATTATCACTCCCCCAATTAATTCCTGTAAACCAATATACTCTGCAAGAAACATATAACCCAAAATAATTGCTATTACGGGTTCCAGGGCATAAATTACAACAGCCCGTACAGGTGTGGTTCCCTTCTGAAACCTGTTCATGAGATAAAGTGCTCCTACAGTACCTGGGATTGCAAGGTAAAAGAGAGCAATTAGTAAATTGAAGGTGGGAACAAAAACAGGTACTTCAAAGAATGGTATAAGAACAGCAGAAAACAAGGCTGTAAAAAGAAACTGGAATCCTGTTAATACCCCTACATCATAAATTCGCATGTATTTATCCAAAAGAACAACAGTAAAAGCATAACCTACTGCCACCAGAACAGTTATAGAATCTCCCATATTCCAACCAGAAGCAGATGGAGAAGTAAAGATCATCATTCCTGCAAATGCTATTACCAACCCTATTAAATTTACTGGATTTACCTTCTTTCGAAGAAGAAGAAACTGTAATGGAGGTGTCATTAAGGCATACCCATAGGAGATAAGACTGGATTTGGCTACCGTTGTCATAGTCAGTCCAATAGTTAGCATCCCGTATCCAACAAAAGTGGAGAATCCAAGTATTATTCCTGCTTTAATAAGTCCTTTTGGAATGGACTTCCTCTTTTTTATTATAAAGGGTAGAAAAAACAGAAATGCAATAAAAAACCTGCTAACAACCATAAGGAGGGGGGAAATATCAGCCAACCCTGCTTTTATAACAGGAAAGGTCCCACCCCAGATAATGGTTACAATTATTAACATAAATTCACTTTTAAACTGCTCTTTGCTTTTCATGGTAATGTGTTGATATCAGAAAAGAAAGGGTTTTACAATAGTGGTGTAATTTCATCCTGACTACTCACGATTTTTTGTATCCTTCAGCCATTTATAAGGATTAGTCTTAATATATATCCTGATTCTATCCAGCTCTCTTTTGTTCCGTATTATATGATCAAAATAATCCCTCTGCCAAATTTTTCCTTTTTCATTCAATTTTTGTTCCTTGATATAATTCAAGTTATTATTAACACAAAGTGATTTGAACGAACCAAGAATAGATCCGAGAGTAATAGAATCATTACTTATTGGTTTCTCGTTCCTCGTCGGGGCACCCCTTGCGGGCGCCCTTCCTGATGAGGAAGTTCTATTTCTTGAAGATTTTTCATCTTCTGAACATAATTCATTAGGAACAGTACCTATTACAATAATCCCGTGAAAGTGATTCGGCATAATAACATATTCATCAAGGGTAACATTTTTATAATTAGCAGGTATTTCCTTCCACTGGTGGTCAAGGATTTCACCTATTCGGGTTAATATCAAACTACTGGAATTAGATCCTGATACGCTGTTGATATGGTTAGGTCTCGATTTATTGGCAAGAAGGGAGGGGTTAGATAATTCTTGCTGTAGGGCGGGGGCAAGCCCAGCCCCAACGGGGAGATAGGAAAAGAGATTTTTTCGATTTAAAGAACACATGGTTACAAAATAGTATCCTTCTGAGGAATAATCGTAACCCTTTAGTCTAATTGATCTTCGATGGTGGTAGTATGGATCGTAGAGCATTTTAATTACCTTTAAATATTTTTTTAAATACTAAACTATTTTTCTTTTTTCCATGATATTACTCTCACTGTACCATCCTTATGAAACGTTGCATCCAATGAGACGGGTGCCCCTTCAATAAACCTGACTGTGAAAGTAAATTTATATCTATCCAAATCACGAACTTTTTTTTGATCATCAGGATGCACATAGTAGATTTTACCTTCTTCGGTCACTATACAAACATAAGTGTGAGGCTCTGTTCCATAAACACCAGGTACGCCAGTTACCTTATCCAAATTATTATCTTCCTTTTGACCAAATGCCGAAATAGAGCTAATTGCTATTAAAACCATTATTGTTAGAATAATTATTTTTCTCATATTTTTACCTGAACATCAAATAATAGTTTACACCTTCAGATGGAGCTACTATATTGAAGTTTAAAGATTCTATACCATTTAATCCAAACCAGAGAACATCACTATGAAGAGACATTCCAAGTGGTCTTAGATCTAATTTAGAATCTGCGTAGAAGATTACAGGACCATCATATAAGTTTGAATTTTGATAACCGTAAATATCAAAAGCTGTCTGATTATAAGAAATACTATGGACAGATGAATCTGTAGATATATTTGTTACTAAAATATCATTGATACTATCTTCAGTGGAAAAAATTATTGCTTTACTATATTTATCGAATACAGAGTCAAAAGTTTCTGTACTATATCCCATAGTAGTCAATGCGTCTGTTACTGATTGCTGATCAACACTATCACTGTCAATCATTGCCTCAATCAACTCAGCTCCACCGAAATTTCTGGTTAGGAAAGCACCAAACATGAATGACGAAGCATAGCTGTACAACACATCAGGCCAACCTACCAGCCAGTCAGTTATCCCAGAGAGATAGTACCCATCAACAAACTCCTTTGTTCTCTCAATAGGAGAGTTGGAGACACTAACCCCAAGAGGATCTCTAATAATATCCTCTATAAGCATTGAGAGCATTTCATTGTACCAGGTTTCATAGTTGTAGAGGTTCATTTCGATATACTTCCTATTAAAAAAAATCATATGCTGAAACTCATGAGCTAAAGTTGAATACATATCAAATGGATACCCATCTAAAAAATGGGAATCAATATAGAATATTTCTGATTGATTAGATTTCAATACAGCATCATTATAATGATCTTTTGGCCAAAAATAACCAAAAATACCGCCATTCTGTAAAGCTGAATAATCATAATCAATGTCATAAATCAAGATATTTACATGCTTGTCCTCATCTACTCCACCATCACCAGCAACACCCCCTCCATACTCGAAACCACAGACATTAGTTACAAGTTCATAGATACCATCATTACTACCTGGTGCCGAAGTACCATTGAATTTTCCTGCTAACAATCCAACTTGTTCCTCATTAAGTAGGTTGTCGTCAGTAACGTTTGCTGGATTATCAGTGAAATTAGCATCAGCAACCCAAATATATGAATAGTAATCCACAGATTTCAATTTTGCTGGAATCAGTATAAATAATCCATTTTCATCTTCTACCCAGAAATCCTTAGAACTATCTAAAGGAGGCGTACCAATATCACCATAATTTACCAAAGCATCTCTTTCGGGAATAACAGATCTAGATGGAACAAAAATATCAGATTCGTCTTCCGGCTGATAAAGATCCAGAAAATCCATGGAAGGTAAATGATCCTTTTTTATAGGTAGAGTACTTTCGACTGAAGAGGCTGTATCAGTTTCTGCTATCATTAGAGATCGGCTTATATTATCACTCTTTACATAACCGGCACTTACAGAATCAACAGTAAAATCATTTGAGTTCATTTTAACCAAAAACATATCCTGCCCTCTGAAAGCACCAGATAGATTTATTACTAGCTCATCATCACCACCAAAATCAACTTCATATACCGGTTCTACAGTATTATAATCAATTGAAAGGTATCCAACTGTATAGGGATCTATTGCGGTTCCATCCTTACAGGAAAAAATAAGGAGTGAAAGCAATATAAGAGTGAGATACACATATATATGTTCTAATTTCATGAAACTTCCTATTTCGTTACACTTACATATTTCTAATTTCTTAACAATATATAACTTTTATTGAAAAATCCACAAATTTTCAACAATAACAGGGCAGACATTTCAACTTTTTACTGATACTAATACACTGTGAAACAAATAATTTTATCCGGGATTCTATTTTTATCTATAGTATCCTTTACAAGTGCCCAATCACAACCACTCTCTTCCAATCTTTTCCTTCAACAAGACAAAGCCGAAGATACAGAAATATATCAATGCATCCAAATTCGCAGGGGAGACAAAATCACACTGACAGGGAGGCTCTCAGTGTATGATAACGATGAAGATTTAAACTATCTAATTCTATCGTCTGATGGAGGGAGAATATTTCTTCTTAAGGGCGACCTAATCCCTGATCTTAAGAATTTTTTTCTATCACACTACAAAACAGAAAAAATAATATTAAAAGGCACAATACTCTTCGAAGGTCTGGACAGGAGACCTGCGGAATTGGAAGTATCAAGCTTTGACCTCTCAAAGAACGACTAAGTATAATCCCTAACCAATTAACAGTATTTTAAAACTCCCTACAATACTATGAAAATTCTTTCGTAGTTGCCGGTAAAAGACAAAAGCTTCTTCTCTGTTACCTTTTTCCATGTTAACAGCAAGTTCAACAATTGAAGAATGGAACTCCCTGTGATTCTCTACAATAGACACAAATTGTTCATTATCTCCGAAAAGAGTCTGACCTTCACCATACAACCATTCGCCTAATTTACAGGATTTGTAGTTAGAGGCACTCTCCTCGTCTAATTTTAGATGTCCATCCAGAGTTTCTGAGGCTTCTGTAAGCCATTTTTGATGATGAACAATTATATCAGTTATATAGAGTTTTAGTTTATCCGCTTCAGGGACTTCAGCACCCTTATGGAGTTGAAAATAATTTACATTTTTTTCTATTTGCCCAATGTTTTGACTATTCCAGTCCACAGTTTCTATAATAGATTCCTGAGCTCCGGATATTTCCCCTGCTCTTATTTTAACAGTTGTAACTTCATTTACTATACTCATCGATGATTCCTGTATGGTATTTACAGAGTTATTTATATCTTCAGCACTTGTTTTTATTTCAGAAGATCCATCAGAAATTTCCTGGGATATCTGCATGAGAGAAGCAACAGCATTAAGAATTTCTTTGTTCCCCTCAGAGACTTCGTTGGTACTCTGGGTTATTTCAGTGAATGCATTCACAAAATTTGTAACCTCTTCTGCAACATTTTTAAAGGCCTTCTCACTCTCCCCTCCGGCCTCAAGTACGGATCCCATTTTATTTACAGCTTCTTTCAAAGAATTAGATATTACTTTTGCATTAGCTGCTGTAGATTCAGCTAGTTTTCTTATCTCATCTGCTACAACGGCAAATCCTTTACCATATTCACCAGCATGAGCAGCTTCTATAGCTGCATTCATTGCCAGAAGGTTTGTCTGGGCTGCAATACTGTTTATTACCCCGATGATATCCATCATATTATCAACATCTGTCGAAATGTCTTTTATCTGTTCATTAGATGAAAAGACTTTACTTTTTCCAGTTTCTACAGTCTCTAGAAGACCATGTGTTGATACCGATTTATCAGAGGCTATCTTGGCAATACTATTAATTGAAGCTGTCATCTCTTCTATGGCTGCTGAAGTTTGAGTAACTGCACTTGACTGCCCCGAAATATGAGAAACAAGATTTCCTATTGTGGCAAGTATCTGGGTTACGGCTGATGAAACTTCAGAAATTTGAATATCCAGAGATGTCATCTCTTTATCAATTCTTGTAACATCTTCGTTTATTCTTATGGAGATGCCCTCGGCATCTCTTGAATAACCCTGCATTATACTATTAATGTTACCACTTACTTCAACAGAGTTAAGGATTTCTTTTATAGTCTTACTTATTTTTGGTATAAAACCTGTATCGATACTGGAACTAAGGAGCTTCAGCTCCTTTATCCCTGTGCGAATATCGATGAGTTTTGTAAGATTCCCTGCGCTAATATCTTTTACAGAGTGCTGTATATGTACCAGAGGAAAAGATATTATCCGGCCAAAAATAATTGCACCCAAAACAGCAATAAGTGTAAATATGATAACTATTACGATTATTCTTCTTAAATCTTCCGCTGCCCTCTCCCTGATAAGCTCATCAGTGAAGATATTTCTCTGGGTTTCAGAAGTATTACTATTAGCCACTGCCTGGGCATCGATAGTCGCTCTTGTTTCTGCAACATTCAATTCAATAGCACCGAAAATGATCATAGGCAGAACCATCATCAGTATTGCCATTAATAAAATTAATATTTTAAGTGTTATACCTTTGTTACTCATGTTCAACTCCTTTTACCTGTACTAATGTTATATAAATCATCACTAAAATGCAACTTTTTTGCAGACTATTAATCTGCAGCAACAGCAGAAAGCCAACGCTCAGCTTCTGAACCAGACAGGTTCTTTTGTTCTGACCAATCCTGTATCTGCTCTTTTGTTATTTTACCAGTACTAAAATATACTGCTTCAGGATTAGCAAAATAAAAACCGGAAACAGAAGCTGCTGGAACCATCATAGCACTGTCAGTTAGAGTAATACCAATATTTTTCTCTACTTTTAAAATATCCCATATTACATGCTTGTCTACATGGGCAGGACAGGTAGGATAGCCAGGAGCAGGTCTTATACCCCTGTATTTCTCTCCCAGAAGGTCTTTGATATCAATAGATTCATAGGGATCATAGGCCCAAAACTTTATTCTAATCTGCTGATGCAGATATTCAGCAAATGCTTCTGCCAGACGGTCTGCCATTACTTTAATCATGATGGCAGAATAATCATCATGTTTTTTCTCAAATCCAAAAGCCTGTTCCTCTACACCCATTCCTGAAGTAACAGCAAAAGCACCAAAATAATCGGGATTGCCGGAAGGTGCAATAAAATCACTTAAGGCAATACATTTTTCTGTTGTAACCTGTTTCCGCTGCTGTCTTAGGGTATTAAGAACTGCTATTTTATTATTTCTACCTTCATCTTTAAATATTTCTATTCCATCCTGGTTATTAGAATTTGCTGGAAATATCCCATAAACTCCAGAAGATGCAATACCCTCTTTTTCCATTAGTTCAAGCATGGATTCAGCATCTTTAAGAACTTTCCGTGCTTCTTTTCCTTTTAGGCCATCATCCAGAACTTCGGGATATTTCCCCTTTATCTCCCAGGCCTGGAGAACCATCTTCCAATCTATATATTCTCTGAGAGTTGAGATTGCTACGTTCTTTAAAATCTGAACTCCCTGCCTAATAGGAACAGGAGCAGTATAATTTTCCCAGTCAAGTTTTAGTTTTTTATCCCTTGCTTCTGCCAGGGAGTAGTAATCAACCTTAAAATTTTTCCTTCGATCTCTGATTCCCTCATGGTTTTTTTCAATTTCTTTTTTAAACTTAAGTATAGAATCTCTCTCAATAAGTCGTGCAGAAATACCAACCGCAAGAGAAGCATCTTTTACCCTAACAGCTACACCGCTGTATTCAGGTGCAACTTTAACAGCGGTATGAATATCGGAAGTGGTGGCTCCCCCAAGCATAAGAGGAATATTCATCCCCCTCTTTTCCATCTCTTTGGCTATGTGAACCATCTCCTCAAGAGATGGTGTAATTAGCCCGCTTAAACCAATTATATCAGCATGTTCTTTCTCTGCAGTATCCAGAATAGTTTTTGCAGGAACCATTACTCCCAAATCTATAATCTCAAAATTATTACACTGAAGAACAACCTTTACAATATTTTTTCCAATGTCATGGACATCACCCTTAACAGTTGCCATTACAATTTTACCATTGGAAATACTTGCAGAACTGGATTTTTCTGCTTCTATGTAGGGAAGAAGAAAGGAGACTGCTTTCTTCATAACTCTGGCACTTTTTACTACCTGGGGAAGGAACATCTTCCCATCTCCAAACAACTCTCCAACTCGTCCCATCCCCCCCATAAGAGGGCCTTCAATGACTTCTATAGCCTGGGGCATATTTCTTCTGGCTTCTTCTACATCTTCTTCAATAAAAGAAGTTATTCCCTTTACAAGTGAATAAGACAAACGCTCATTTATATCCAGTTTACGCCACTGGGGGTCATCTTTTTCTGCTGTTTTTTGTGAGGTAAAGGAATCGGCGACCTCTAATAGCCTTTCTGTAGCATCAGGTTTTCTGTTAAGAACCAGGTCTTCAACTTTTTCCAACAGATCTTTTTCTATATCATCATAAACAGTCAACTGCCCGGGATTGACTATTCCCATATCCATTCCTGCTTTTACCGCATGATACAAAAATACAGAATTAATCGCCTCTCTTACAGGATTATTTCCACGAAAAGAAAATGAGACATTACTAACACCACCGGATACCAAAGCAAAGGGAAGATTCTTCTTTATCCATTTAACTGTCTCAATAAAGTTTACTGAATAATTTCTATGTATATCTATTCCTGTTCCTATAGCAAAGATTGCAGGATCAAAAATAATATCTTCCGGTAATATTCCAACTTTCTTAACAAGAATTTCATAAGCGCGACTGCACACCTCTATTTTTCTTTCCAGTGTATCAGCCTGACCTTCTTCATCTGCAGCCATTACAACTACTGCAGCTCCATAGAATTTGATCTTCTCGCCACGTTCAATAAAGGAAGCTTCCCCATCTTTAAGATCAATGGAATTTACAACACCCTTGCCCTGAAGACATTTTAATCCAGCTTCTAATACGCTCCATTTTGATGAATCTATCATTACAGGAACCCTGGAAATATCCGGCTCAGATGCCATTAAATTTAAAAAAGTTACAATTTCTTCTTCTGAATTCAGCATGGCTTCATCGACATTTACATCAATTATCTGAGCACCATTCTCAACCTGATTGGAAGCTACTTCCAGTGCTTTTTCATACTCCTTATTTGTTATAAGTCTTCGAAATTTAGCAGAACCAGTAATATTTGTCCTTTCTCCCACATTTACAAAAAGACTGTCCTCTTTTATATCAAGAGGTTCCAAACCACTAAGATATGTGGATCTCTTTTTATTACTTAAGACTCTGGGTTTATAAGGACTTACTGCATCAACAATAGCCTTCAAATGCTCCGGAGTGGTTCCACAACAACCACCTACAATATTTACAAGCCCGTCTTTAGCAAAATCAGCGAGTATTCCAGCCATATGGGAGGGAGAATCATCATACTCTCCAAGTTCATTTGGTAAACCTGCATTAGGATGAACATTTATATATGAGTCTGCAGTCTCAGATAAAATTTCGATGTATTGCTTCATAGTTTCTGCACCAAGAGCACAGTTAAGACCAAAACTGAAAGGCTCTGCGTGCCTGAGAGAATGCCAAAAAGCTTCAGGGGTTTGCCCCGAAAGGGTTCTGCCTGCACTATCCGTTATAGTTCCTGAAATCATTATAGGAATATCTACTTTATTAACCTTACAATAAGTTTTTATTGCATAAACTGCTGCTTTTGCATTAAGAGTATCGAAAATAGTTTCAATAAGAAGAAGGTCTGCGCCTCCGTCAACTAAACCTCTAACAGCTCTGGTATAGGATTCAACAACCTCATCAAAAGTAACACTTCTAAAACCAGGATTATTAACATCAGGAGAAAGGGATAATGTTTTATTTAAAGGGCCAAGGACACCTGCAACATAACGTGGTTTATGGGGTGTCTTTTCTGTATAAATATTAGCAATTTCTCTAGCTATTTTTGCACCTTCAAAACTGAATTCATATGAAAGTTCTTCCAGACTATAATCAGCCTGACTAATGGAAGTTGAATTAAAAGTGTTAGTCTCAATAATATCTGCACCTACTTCGAGAAAAGAAGCATGTATTTCTGTTATTAAGTCCCGTTGAGTTAGATTAAGAACTTCATTATTCCCCTGTAGATTAAGATCTTCATTTCTATCTTTAAATCTATTTCCTCTAAAATCAGATTCACTTAATCTTTTTCGCTGAATCATTGTCCCCATAGCACCATCAAGAAAAAGGATTCTTTTATTTAACTCTTCTATAAAACCATCTGACATTTCCATGCTCCATTATTAATTTTAAATTGTATAAGTAGGATTTTATATTTCATAGATTGAATTATAGCAATAATGTCAATTATTGTCTTTTAAAAATAAGCTTCATTTAAAAAATAAAATATAGAAAAAAATCAATTTCTTAATTATTCTATAATCTCTTCACACTTCATTCATATACACAGCCTATATTCTGTATCAGAAACAATAATGAGTCGTACCGGAAAAGCGAAGCGATGAGGAACGATCTCAGCAACATAAGCCTGGTCGCCAACAAGTTGGCTGCTCGGCTATGCAACCTAAGGAGTTTATAAAATGAAGAAAATTACATTTACATTAGCATTAATTACATTAACAGCAATGGCAGCTTTCGCATCAGGAAACGCAGAAGACAACACAATGCCATGGACTCAAGGCCAGGGACAGTATCAGTCAGACGTAGTATTGAGTGAAGAAACAACAACAGTTACAGGAATTGTTAACATGGTAGAAGATGGTCATGTGGAACTAATTGTCGGAAACGATACTTTTGAACTGGTTTACCCATACAGATTGTCTAATGCTGCAGATTTGCAGGATGGAATGGAGATTACTGTGGAAGGATTTGAAGCAGAAGGTCTAAGACTGAACAATGATGCAACAACAAAGAATCTTGTGTTAAAGAGTGCCACTATTGATGGAGAAACATACAAGCTTGATGATGTATCTAATGATTTTGGTGGATATGGTCAGAGAGGAAGCCAGCAGAACGCAACAATGGGACAACGAGGCAGAATGTCAGATCAGAAAGGCGGTTCATTTGGAAACATATTCTCCGGCAGAGGCCGAAGTTAAATTTTAAAAACATGAAGCGACACCCCTATGTGGGTGTCGCTATATTGGGGGAAAGACCATCTTCCTTGCATAAAAAGTTATTTTGCTTAGACCTTAAACTTATCTGTCTCCTCTTTCAGATCATTTACAATACCATTTAAATCAGACGAATACTTAACAATCTCATCAGCTGCTATTACGATCTCTTCTGATCCACTACTTATCTCCTGTATACCCCTGGAAACATTCCCTGATATATCTTTAAGTCCAAGCTGCCCCCTTATTACCTGCTCAGCTCCAACAGTCATTTCAGCTGCTGCGTTTTTAATATTGGAAGAGACATCCTGTAAAACAACCATAGCTTCCTGTATTTGAGCACCTCCGGAATTCAACTCCTGAACACTTGTAACTATTTCATCAAAGGCATTTTTTGTTTCTAAAATCTCCTTGTTCATTACTACAAAAGCATCAATTTTTCTTTGTGCTACTTCACCTGTGCCGGCAATTCCGTCAGAAATTTCTTTAATTATTTTTGTTATTTTAGCAGAACTTTTTGCTGAAGTATCGGCAAGATTTCTAATTTCATCTGCTACAACAGCAAAGCCTTTTCCTGCATCCCCAGCATGTGCTGCTTCAATTGCTGCATTCATTGACAACAGATTTGTTTGCGCTGCAATTGCCTGGATACTTTCTGCCATACCGGAAATGCCATCAATCTTATCTATAACATCTACCTGAAATTTTACATCAGTAGCAGCAGAAGCATCATTTCCACCCTCTATGGCAGCGACTAATCTAAGTACAGATTCAGATTTTTTTCTTGTAATATTATCTACACTATGCAGTGAAGCTATCATTTCTGTAATAGCTGCAGTCGACTCTTCCACCATTGCAACCTGTTCATTAATCTGGTCTTTTATACTGTTGATATTTGCTGATATTGCTTCCACTGCAGCAACATTATCTGAAACATTATTATCCATTTTTTCTGATTGTTTTAATAAAGCGGATGTACTGTTTGTTATATTAACAATTGTTGCAGTCGATTCTTCTGCTGCAGCAGATAAAGAATCCTTTATATCTGCTGTAGTGTTAGTTGAGGTTTTAATATTACTAATTAGTGTATTCAATAACTTGAAACTGCTTATAAATTGTCCTGCAGAAACTCCAAACTCATCCCTTCGTATTATTTTTTTAGAATCTGAAATATCATTATTTGCCAATTTTAGGGAGTATTTCGAAATAAGCTTTATACCCATACCCAATGAAACAAAGATATATATTCCCATAAGCACAGTAATAAGAATCGTAACTATACTAATAATAATTAGCATCTGAATTATTTTATTTTGATTTTCAGATAGTTGAGTAAGATATGTATCAAATACTGCGGTATATCCACCTACTTGTTTGTCAATCATTTTTGTCAGATCCACTGATACAGGATCAAAATTATCCATTATTATATTCCCGGCTTCTCTACTATTATC
>JAQIBN010000121.1 GCA_027859095.1 Spirochaetia bacterium
GCAATTTCGGTAAAAATATCCCGAAGTTCCTTTTCTCTGTTTTTCCAGAATGAAGCTCTGTGATTGAGATCAAAAGAGATAGCCGTCCCATATTTTTTTGCTGTTCTTGCTATTTCAAGAGTAAATCTACTGGTTTCCTCTGATAATTCCCCAACAAGGCCGGAAAGATGAACAATCTGAACTCCCTCTTCTCCAAATATTCTATCAAGATCAAATTGCTCTGCAGTCAGTAATCGACCCACTTCACCAGCCCTGTCATTGTTTACCCTGGGACCTCTGGAGCCATATCCGCTGTCTGCCATATTTATCTGATGCCTTACTCCCCAGGGTCCTTCAGGAGCAATTTCCGGCCCTTCATAGTCCATATGCCGGCCTGCCAGATTATCTTTAATAAAACCGGCAACCGGGCTACCCTTTACAAAAGCTGTAAGAACTTTTACCGGCAAACCAAGGTAGGAAGAGACACTGGCAACATTTGTTTCTGCACTGGTGGCTGTCATTTTAAACATATCACTCGAATGGAACGGCTGACCATTTACCGGAGTTAATCTGACTCCCATACTTGTGGGAACCAATAGCGCATATTTACAATTATCACGTAATTTAATACTCATTATTCTACTCCTGATTTATTCATTTATATATTTATCTGCTTAATCTAAAAAAAGTGGTTTAATATGTCGCTCATATAAATTTTCTGTCACATTCTTGCCAACAATATCAGCATTTTCAGTCAGAGCATTCAGGTATCTGTCACCCATTTCGGATGCAACTTTATAACCTACATGAAGGAGCTGTCTGATATTTAGATTGTAATCAGGGTTTTTCTGATCGTGGCGAAGGGCAGATGCAAATTGCTTTCCTGTCCAGGAATCAACGTCAGTTGCCGACGGAAGCTTTTCTTTGTCGATGTCAATTACTGTCGCATATGGCTCTGCTAGTTCTTCATATCTCTCAAGAGCTGAACTGTATACCTCTTTTGCTATAGATAATCCATAGGAACCTGATTCTGCAAGACCTATGAGCTCTTCAAGCCAGCTTGTTCCTGCTGTTTTAATATGCAGTCCGGCATTATATTTTCTTAAGGTCTTACGGATAAGGGGATAAATTGAAAACTTGTCACTTCCCGAATGTACACTAAGCTTTAGATTTCCGGGTAATCCAAATTCCTTAACAGCATATGCAATTACACAAATATCTTCATCAAATTCTTTGCCAAACAGTTCCAGATTTCCTATGTAATCAACTCCTTTGTTGAATCGGCCGGTAAATTTTGGAGCAATTGTCTGAGCCGGTATTCCTTCCTTTGCTATTGCAGAGAGAATAAAAAGAAGTTCCTCCGGGGTTTGGGGCAAATCAGTTTCATCCATTGAGACTTCGGTAATAAAATTACCCTTTCCCTTTCTTTGTTCTATATGTCTGTAAATTTTCCCAGCTTCCATTACTGCAAATAGATATCTTTCTGCAATATTTTTTATGCTTTCCTCTGTGATTATGAGTGGAGTTGTTATTCCCGGTATGTTCAGTTTACCAACGTAAGGAAGGTTTTTCTGAACAAAATCCTCAATTTTATCCTGTGCTGCTTTTCCTCCTATGAAATCTGCAACATCAAGAGTGAAGAAATTGGAAGAATCCATAAACAGATCTACTGTTTTTAAACCAATGTGATCTGCATCCACAAAATAGTTGCCTTTCCATTCCGCTTCTTTGACTGCTATGTCTGCAGCAGTTTTAACTGATGCCGGATCTGTGTGAATAATAGCATGTTCCCTGTATGATTTATTCCATACTATTGCCAGATTCGTACCTTCAGATTTTGCTTTAATGATTGTTTTTAATTGGGCTGCTGCCTGTTTCCCGAAACGGTCACCAGTTCCCATTGAGTATTTATCAAGTTTTAACATTTTTTTCTCCTAATCCAGATCTATTCCAAAATAATTTACTGCGTTGTTGTAGCTGATATCCTCTACCATTTTTCCAAGAATAACATAATCGTTCGGAGCCTCACCATTCTCTACCCAATTCCCAATTGTATTGCAGAGGATTCTTCGAAAGTATTCGTGCCTTGGAAAGGAAAGAAAACTTCTTGAATCTGTAAGCATTCCCACAAATCTGGAGAGAAGGCCCAGATTGGCAAGGGCGCTTATCTGCTGTTCCATTCCCTCTTTCTGATCATTGAACCACCAGCCTGAGCCGAATTGAAGTTTTCCTGGAATTGATCCTCCCTGGAAATTCCCGATCATGGTTCCAATCAGGTAATTGTCTCTCGGATTAAGGGTATAGATTATTGTTTTTGGCAGTTCATTGCTTGTATTGAGGCTATCAAGAAATCTGCTTAACGGCTCTGCAACTTCTCCGTCAGCAATAGAATCAAATCCAGCATCACGGCCGAGAGCCTTGAACATTCTGCTGTTATTATTCCGCAGTGCCCCTAGATGTATTTGCATGGTCCATCCTGCTTTGGAATTCATTTTTCCAATTTCCTGCAGGACAGCTGTTTTGAGGGCTGTAATTTCTTCATGTTTCAAAGTTTCTCCATTAAGTGCCTTTTTAAAGAGTCTGTCCCGTCCATCCTTATTGGATAAAGAAAAAATTGGAAGAATCAGGGCATGGTCAGAAATTCTGCATCCAATATTATGGAAGAAATCATGGCGGTTTTTAAGGGCATCAAGATATGAATCGTAATCTGTAATTCTAATTCCGGATACGGATGACAAGTTTTCAAAATATTTATTTAATTGAACAGTGTTTTCAAAGGCCATTGCCTTGTCAGGCCTAAAAGTTGGAAGAACCTTTGTCCCAAAAGACTTATCACTCTTAATCTTTATATGGTGCTCAAGGGAGTCCACAGGATCATCTGTGGTACAGACTACCTTAACATTGGATTTTTTAAGAAGCGCCTTTACACTGAAATTATCTTTTTGAAGATCGTTCATTGTCTTACTGAAAATATAATGGGCGCTTGAGGGAGACAGAATTTCTGTAATACCAAAGTATCTTTGGAGCTCCAAATGGGTCCAATGGAACAGAGGGTTCCCTATTGTGTAGGGGACAGTTGCCGCCCATGCTTCAAATTTATCAATATCTGAGGCATCTCCGGTTATTAAAGATTCCGGGACAGCATTTGTCCTCATTGCTCTCCATTTATAGTGATCACCATTTAGCCATATTTGGGAGAGATTTTCATATTTCCTGTCTTCTGCAATTTCTGCAGGCGGCAGATGGGAGTGATAATCGAAAATGGGCATCTCTTTCGCATATTCGTGATAGAGTGCCTGAGCTGTCTCTGTGTCCAGAAGAAAATTTTCGTCTAAAAAGTCTTTCATAATTACCTCTTTCCTATTTCCATATACTAAGGATGTTGTATCGGGTTACCATTCAAATTTATTCATAGTATAGTGCCTCTAATAGTATTTATTCTAGGGGTCTTACTGATTTTTTCTATGTTTGAATAAACTGGTTCAGAACGGTTCCTAAGAGATCGGCTGTAAAGATTGTCTTTTAAAAGGAATAATATTATTGCTTTTTCTAAAGCCTCTGTTATATAGTTTGTGTATAAATTAGTATTAGAATATTTACAGATGTGACTAAATAAGATTTTATATTTAGATATTAATTATGCATCTTTGCGTTAAAATTGTTAGAATTAAGAATAATAGGAGATTATAATGAAGTTAAACCTAAATGATTTATTAAATAATGATGATTGGAAAAAAAGTGGTTATAAGCTGCCATCTTATAATATTGAAGAAGTTAAACAGAAAACTATAAATAACCCTGCCTGGCTTCACTTCGGAGCTGGCAATATTTTTAGAGCCTTTCCAGCTGTACTTCAACAACGCCTTCTTGATGAGAAACGAACTGACACGGGTATAATTGTATGTGAAACCTTTGATGAGGAGATAATTGAAAGGGCATACAGGGCATTTGATAATCTGTCTCTGGCAGTTACTTTAAGAACTGATGGCGAAATAGAAAAAGAAGTTGTAGCAAGTGTAGTGGAAAGTCTAACACCTAAATCAGATTATAAGAGGATGGAGGATATTTTTATCTCCGAATCTCTGCAGATTGTAACTCTTACAATAACTGAAAAAGGTTATTCAATCAGGGATAATAATGGAGAGCTTTTCCCCTGGGTAAGGAAAGATCTGGATAATTTTAATACCCGTCCCGAAAGCACAATCGGTATAGTTACAAGGCTTTGCCATGAGAGATACAAAAAAGGCGGATACCCTCTGGCCCTGGTAAGTCTGGATAATTGCAGCCATAATGGTACTCTGCTGAAGGAAGCAGTCATGGAATATACTGAGGTCTGGATAGAAAAGGGTTTTTGTGATCCAGGATTTAAAGAATACCTGAATAACAGGGACAAGATCTCTTTTAACTGGAGTATGATCGATAAAATTACACCCCGTCCATCTGAAGATATAGTAACTATTTTGCAAAAAGACGGTCTTGAAAATACGGAAGTTATCTGCACCTCCAAAAACACATATGTATCTTCCTTTGTAAATGCAGAAGGATCTCAATATCTTGCTATAGAAGATTCCTTCCCAAATGGAAAGCCTCCTTTGGAAGATGTAGGTGTCCTGTTTGCAGACAGAACTACTATAGATAAAATAGAAAAAATGAAGGTATGTACATGTTTAAACCCCCTTCATACAGTATTGGCAGTTTTCGGATGCCTTCTTGGATACAAATCCATATCAGATGAGATGAAAGATAAAAATCTCAAAGCCTTCATAGAAAAGGTGGGATATGTAGAAGGTATGCCTGTTGTTGTCGATCCTGTTATTATTAATGCAATGGATTTTATTAAAGAGACAATTGAGGTTCGATTCCCGAATCCCTTTGTTCCCGATACACCTCAAAGAATTGCAACTGATACATCAAAAAAGATTCCTGTAAGATTTGGAGAAACTTTAAATGCATACATAAGAGAAGGGAAAGATGATTTATTTTTCCTGACCTTTATTCCCCTGTTCTTTGCAGGGTGGCTTAGATATTTAATGGGTATTGATGATCTTGGGAATAAATTTGAACTAAGCCCGGACCCTAACGCTGATGAACTAAAACAAATTGTGGCAGGTCTAAGCCTTGGAGATAAGGGGCCTGTGAGTGGAAAGATAAAAACACTTTTGTCTGATAGCAGCATTTTTGGAATAAATTTATATGAATATGGACTGGGAGAAAAAGTGGAAGGGATGTTTCTGGAACTTATTTCAGGTAAAGAAGCTGTTAAAAATACAATAGAAAAGTATTTAAACGAATAATCAGGAGTAAGATATGCTGTATTATAAAAAGGGTAGCAGTAATTCCATTTTGACGGATGCTGATCTTAGAGAGGGCCTTTTCGAGGCATTAGGAAAACTGGAAAGTGAAAACAGGCTTCATAAAGTTCTTGCCGTACCTCCGGATTTTACCCGTGTTCATTCAAAAGCAGGAATTTTAACTTCCAATGCATATGAATATTTAGGTAAAAAACTTACAGATATCCTCCCAGCCTTAGGAACTCACACTCCTATGACAGAACTGGAAATTAGTAAAATGTTTCCTGGTGTACCCCTGTCTCTTTTCAGAGAGCACAAATGGAAGGAAGATCTATTTACACTGGGAACAGTTCCCGGAAGTTTTGTTAGTGAACAATCAAATGGTAAACTTGATTTTGACTGGCCGGCACAGGTTAATTCTCTTTTGGTTGAAGGGAACTTTGATCTTATTCTTTCCATCGGGCAGGTTGTTCCTCATGAAGTAGTAGGTATGGCAAATTTCAATAAAAACATATTTGTGGGAACCGGCGGGAGTGAGGGGATTAATAAAAGTCATTTTATCGGCGCAGTATATGGGATGGAAAGGATGATGGGCCGGGCTGATACACCAGTCCGTAGAGTGTTGAATTATGCCAGTGATAATTTTGCACAAAATCTTCCTATTATCTATGTTCAAACAGTTGTTGGAATAGATGATGAAGGAGAACTTGTTACCAGGGGATTATTTATTGGAGATGACAAGGAGTGCTTTGAGAAGGCTTCGGAATTATCCCTGGAAGTTAATTTTAAAATGCTGGATAAACCTCTAAAAAAGGTTGTAGTTTACCTGGATCCTGAAGAATTTCGGAGTACATGGCTTGGTAATAAAAGTATATACCGGACGAGAATGGCCATTGCAGATGGTGGAAAGCTGATTGTACTGGCACCGGGAGTTAAAGAGTTCGGGGAAGATCCTGAAATTGACAGGCTTATTCGCAAGTACGGCTATTTTGGTACTGATAAGACTCTGGAATTTGTAAAGCAGAATAAAGAGTTACAGGATAGTCTGGGCGCTGCAGCACATCTTATTCATGGAAGTACAGAAGGGCGATTTTCTATAATATACTGTCCTGGTCATCTTAGCAGAGATGAAATTGAAAGTGTTAATTTTGAATATGCATCTATGAGAGAGATGATAAATAAGTATAATCCTGAAAAACTTAAAGATGGATTTAATACTCTTCCGGATGGAGAAGTAGTATACTATATATCAAACCCTGCCCTTGGGCTTTGGGCACATAAAGATAGATTTAGAGAGGAAATTTAATATGGATAAATCAGATATTGGATTAATTGGTCTTGCAGTAATGGGACAGAATTTAGTTTTAAATATGAATGATCATGGTTACTCTGTAGCTGTATATAATAGAACTGCAAAGAAAGTGGATGATTTTCTAAACGGCCCCGCCTCGGGAAGAGAAACTATAACAGGTGCACATGATATTTCTTCTTTTGCCCAGGAGTTAAAAATACCCAGAAAAATTATGTTAATGGTTAAGGCTGGAGAAGTAGTTGATAGTATTATTGATCAGCTTGTACCTTTTCTGGATAAGGGTGACATAATAATTGATGGTGGTAATTCCCACTTTCCAGATACAAACAGACGAACTGCTGAGCTTGAAGAAAAAGGATTTCTTTACATAGGTACCGGTGTTTCCGGGGGAGAAGAGGGTGCTAGAATAGGACCATCTATTATGCCTGGTGGATCCCTTAAAGCATGGCCTTTTGTCAAGGATATTTTACAGGATATTTCTGCTAAAACAGAATCCGGGGAAGCCTGTTGTGAATGGGTCGGGGAAAACGGTGCAGGACATTATGTAAAAATGGTTCATAACGGGATAGAGTACGGAGATATGCAGCTGATTACCGAAGCCTACCATTTAATGAAATCAGGATTGGGTCTGGATGCTGGAGCAATGCACAATGTATTTGCACAATGGAACAAAGGTCCTCTGGATTCTTATCTCATTGAAATTACACGGGATATAATGGCCTTTAAAGATGAAGATGGTGAAGCTCTTGTCGAAAAAATTCTTGATACAGCAGGTCAAAAGGGGACAGGAAAGTGGACAGGGATAAGTGCCCTGGATATGGGAATGCCTGTAACTCTTATAGGGGAAGCAGTATTTTCCAGATGCTTATCTGCTTTAAAAGATGAAAGAGTTGAAGCCTCAAAGCTTTTAAAAGGACCGGAAATAAAATTTGATGGAAATAAGGAAGAATTTGTTGAAGATCTGGAACAAGCCCTCCTTGCCTCAAAGATAGTGTCATATGCTCAGGGCTTTATGCTCATGCAGGAAGCCGCTAAGGAAAATAACTGGAACCTGAATTATGGTGGAATTGCTTTAATGTGGAGAGGCGGATGTATAATAAGATCTGCTTTTCTTGGAAAGATAAAAGAAGCCTTCGATAATAATCCTAACCTGAAGAATCTTCTACTGGATGATTACTTTTTAAAAGTCGTGGAAAATGCTCAGGAAGCATGGAGAAGAGTTGTTTCCAAAGCTGTTGAGTTGGGAATACCTGCTCCGGCAATGTCTACAGCTCTTTCATTTTTTGATGGATACAGGAATGATAGGCTTCCTGCCAATCTACTCCAGGCACAGAGAGACTACTTTGGTGCCCATACTTATGAAAGAGTGGATAAACCAAGAGGTGAGTTTTTCCATACTAATTGGACAGGAACCGGGGGGGATGTTTCTTCATCTACCTATAACGCTTGAAATGAAGGGGTGCGGCGAATCGTGCCCCTTTTCCTTAATTTTCTGAGCTGTACAAAGTCCCGATATCACAATGAGATCCTACCCATGAGCTGTCCACTTTTTTCAAGATTTCCGGATCATGTTTGACGAAACAACAATATATTCGAAGAAGATCCGTTCCTTTTTTGTAGTAAATATCTTAACTATCCAATCTAAAAGCATTTCATTTTTTATATTAGTTGTAGGTTTTCGGCTTTAAAGTAAATCCCTCAGGTCCGGCTAGTAAATGTGTAAGTGTCCTCTCATCATTTTCCATTCTCCAGGACAGTAACTTTTTTACATATTTCAACATGATTTCTGAATATGAGGGATCTTCAGCAAGATTATGAAGCTCATCAGGGTCATTTTCAATATCAAATAAAAGATCCGGCATTTCAGTAAAATGAACATATTTGAATTGTTTATCCCTTATTACATTTAAAGATGATCTTTCAAAATCAGTACCTGGTTCATCATACCTGAAATCAACCTCCCAATGCACTTCGGTTCTAAAGTTTTTAGGCTTTCCGCCATACAGAAATGGAAGCAGGGAACGGCCGTCACACTGAATAGGAATATCTCCTCCAAAAATATTAAGAGCAGTAGGTAATATATCAATAATCTCTGTAAAAGCACCTACTCTGGAGCCTCTCTCCACATTCCAGTCCCCCTCAGGTATGCGGATAATCAGAGGCACATGAAAGGTCTGATCAAAATAGGGAGCCTGTCCAATAATATGATGATCACCTAATTGTGCTCCGTGATCACTTGTAAATATAATTACAGTATCTTCATATTGCCCTGTCTTTTTAAGTAGTTCTATAATCCTGCCAATATTATCATCGACTTCTGTCATAAGTCCGTAATATGTAGCCCTGAGCTGTTTTAATGATTTATCGTCCCGGGGATAAATATCAGCTGAATAGGCTCCGGTATGGAAAGACTGTTTGAGTTTATATTCAAGTAGGGGATGCTGTTTTGCTTCCTTCTCTAAGGTAGAAGAGCGCTTGAAGGCAGGTACCTTATCCGGCGAATACATTTTATTATATGGTTCCGGTGCAAGGTAGGGCCTGTGAGGTTTAAGATAACTCATATGGAGAAACCATGGTTTGCCGGCAGATTTCTTTATAAATTTTTCAGCATTATACGTTACAAATGCTGTTTCACTCAATTCTTTGGGGTAGAGCGAGGGTGCATAGGTATTCCCCTTTCCCTCTGCTCCTGGGTAGCCCTCAACTGCCTTGTAATAAAGATCTTTGGGATTATCAGGAACGGGATATCCCTTCTCTTCGAGCCACAGAGCCCAGTCCTCCGGTAATTCCTCACTTGACATTGCAAGACATTTGAACCCTGGAAGAATACCTTCGTATGTTTTTAAGTCAGGATCGTTGGGTGAGAATAAACGGGGGTCCTGTGTGGTGTCTGTATATCCGACAAGAGAAGGTGTATAGCCCAGTTTTCTAAACTCAAGAGCGATATTGGTATGCCGGGCATCAAGGGGAGTCCCATTTTCCACTGATCTGTGGTTCTGCATATACATACCGGTATACATTGAGGCCCTGCCCGGGCCGCTTGGAATACACTGGGTAAAGTGATTTTCAAAGAAGACACCATCAGCTGCGAGTGCATCGAGAGTTGGTGTTTTAACAACAGGATGGTCCAGGAGGGATAAACTCTCAGCCCTCCACTGGTCTGTGGTAATGAATAATAAATTCTTTTTTTTCATAAACATATGATTATACCTATTTTCCAATTATTGCAAGATTTTCTTTCAGAGTCTACATATCTTAAAATACTTGGTATTTGAAGACAGAATGATAAATGTCTCAGTGTAGGAGATACCACCTATCTTTTCTAAATCATTCTTAAAAAGAGCATCATTCAATGATTCCAGGGAATCGACCATTACTTCAAAGAAAAGGTCAAAACGGCCGCTGGCATTCCAAACACTGGTTATCCACGGGATTTTTTCAATTTTCTTTATCATCTCTTCGTGATTCCGTTCTTTTAAATTTACACCTACAATTGCAGGGATTCTTCTTGGCAGAGCAAATGGATTAACTCTGGCTTCCAGTTTTAAGATGTCTTGATTGATTAATCGCTCAACTCTATTTTTAATTGTTCCTTCAGAAACCTTGAGTTTCCCGGCAATAATTTTGAATTGTCTTCTGGCATCCTCCTGCAGTTCCAGAATTATCTCTCTATCGAGATTATCTATTTCATATTTTTCAGTGTTCATCTGTTTGTAAACTCCAACAATATATTTATACTATTACACTGTATGTATGTCAATGTGTCCAATTTTTTAATTATTATAAATTCAAAAATAAATATGTTAAAAACAAAAATACAGATAAATAATGTGGTTACTAAAATATAATAGGAATATATTGACTTTAATAGAAAAAAGGTACATAATCAGAAACAAGGGGCGTCATTGTTCTGAGCAAAATGTCCTTTACATCCTTCAACCGTAAATTCAGGAGAGAGTAAATGTCAATAATGCAGAGAAAACCAATAAACAATCAAATTCTATCAGATGAGCAGATAAAGCAGGTCAATGAATATGCACTCAGGATGATGGAAGAGATTGGATGCAGAGTACAGAGTGAAGAGGCATTGGATATTTTGAGTCGTGCCGGATGTGATGTTACAAACCCTGATAAAATAAAGATACCGAGGAAATTAGTTCTGGAAGCTCTGGAAGCGGCTCCAAGTCAAATAGAGGTCTTTAGCCTTGATGGTGAGCTGGCCATGGAATTAAAAGAAGGTTCCAGTAACTACGGTACAGGATCGGATTGTCCTACTACCATTGACCTTGATACTGGAGAAAGGCGGGACTCTTCAAAAGATGATGTGGCCAGGTTGGCCCGGTTCAGTGATGCCCTTCCTAATATTGATTTTGTGATGTCCTTTGGTATTGCCTCTGATGGTCCAAAGGGCGGCAATTTTGTCCATCAGTACGATGGGATGTTAAAAAACACAAAAAAACCAATCATTGTCACTGGTCATGGAAGAAACGATATGAATACCATGATTGAAATGGCTGCAGCAGCTGTAGGAGGAGTGAATAAGCTGAAAAGCAAGCCTCCTCTTATTCTATATACCGAACCTTTGTCACCCCTGTTTCATACGGAGATGGGTGTGGATAAGGGCCTGGTCTGTTGCGATTATGATGTACCTTTTATCTATATCGGCAGCCCAATGCTGGGTGCCTCCGCTCCTGTTACTCTTGAGGGAATACTTGTCCAGACAGTAGCCGAATCTCTGGCTGGTCTGGTTATCTTTCAGAAAAAGAAAGAAGGCGCAAAGTTTATTTTTGGCGGTGATGCTACAGTAATGGATATGCGTACCAATATTTTCCGGTATGGAGCTCCTGAATTGAATGTTATTAACCAGGGCTTAGCAGATATGGCTCATTATTATAAACTTCCTTTTTTCTGTATCGCAGGAGCGTCGGATTCAAAAGTACTGGATGCTCAGGCAGGGTTTGAATCTGCAATGTCCATCTATATGGCAACAAAGAATGGGTGCAATATTATACATGACTGTGGTTATCTTGAGTATGGTTCCACATCTTCTTTTGAATCGATACTTTTTGCAGATGAAATTATCAGTTCTGTGGAGTATCTGCTTCGTCCTCTGGATTTTAACGACAGGACAGTTGCTTTTGATGTTGTGCAGAGGGTAATGGATGGAAGTAACTTCCTTATGGAAGATCATACAGTGGAGCATTTTAGAAAATCCTTATGGTTCCCACGTTTTATAAGCAATGAACGTTATACTACATGGGAAGATGAAGGAAAGAAGGATCTTGCTGTGAAACTGAATGAAGAGGCTAAAAAGATTTTTAAAAATCACCAGCCTGTAGGTTTACCGGAAAATATAATATCGGAGATTGACAGGATAGTAGCCGGTCATCATCCTGATGTTGAATAGGTAATATACCAATAATCTCCGTTGGTTAAAGATTGCATGAGCTTATATTCAAGTAAGGACTGTGGTGATGAATAATAAATTCTTCAGCAGGAACGGCAAACAGTACTACTTGTCCGGAAAGCTTATTCATCATCTGTTTTCCCGTTCTCCAGTCTGAACGTAGCCATGAACTATTTAACAACTTTTATCTATAGGTTTTGGGCTTCACAGTAATCCCTTCGGTTCCAGCCAGCATATATGCGAGGGTTCTCTCATCGTTTTCCATTCTCCAGGAAAGTAATTTTTTTGCATATTTCAATATGATTTTTGTATATGAGGGATCATCTGCAAGATCATGAAGCTCCTCTGGATCATTTTTAATATCAAATAATATATCCGGCATTTCCGCAAAGTGTACATACTTGTAATCATTATCCCTTATTACATTTAAGGACGATCTTTCAAAATCTGTGCCTAGTTCATCATACCTGAAATCAACCTCCCAATGCGCTTCGGTTCTAAAGTTCTCAGGTTCACTGCCATGTAGAAATGGTACCAGTGAACGACCGTCACACTGTATAGGAATATCTCCACCAAAAATATTAAGAGCAGTAGGTAAAATATCAATACTCTCGGTAAAAGAATCCACTTTGGCTCCTCGTTGCACTTCTTTCCCTTCCCCGGGTATGCTTATAATCAGGGGCACGTGAAAAGTCTGATCAAAATAGGGGGCCTGCCCAATAATGTGGTGATCACCTATTTGGGCTCCGTGGTCACTCGTAAAAATAATTACTGTGTTTTCATATTGGCCTGTTTTTTTAAGGAACTCTACAGTCTGACCAATATTATCATCGACCTCTGTCATAAGCCCGTAATATGTAGCTCTAAGCTGCTTTAAGGATTTATCATCCCTGGGATAAATTTCTGTTGAATAAAAGCCTTTGGTTAAAGTCTGTTTGAGCTTATATTCCAGTAAGGGATGTTGTTTCCCCTCTTCCTCCACGGTCGGGGCTCGCTTAAAAGCAGGGACATTCTCGGGTGAATACATTTTATTATATGGTTCCGGTGCAAGATAGGGTCTGTGGGGTTTGAGATAGCTAATGTGAAGAAACCATGGTTTCCCTGTGGATTTTTTTATAAATTTTTCAGCATTATATGTTACAAAAGCAGTTTCACTTAGTTCTTTTGGGTAGGGAGATGGAGAATAGGTTTTTCCCTGTTCCTCAGCGCCAGGGTACCCCTCAACTGCTTTGTAGTAGAGATCCCTTGGATTATCGGGAACGGGATAACCCTTTTCTTCGAGCCAGAGGGCCCAGTCTTCCGGAATTTCCTCACTTGACATCGCAAGACATTTGAAGCCTGGAAGAATACTTTCGTATGTTCTTAGATCCGGATCATTGGGAGAGAATAAACGTGGATCCTGGGTGGTATCTGTGTATCCAACAAGAGAAGGAGCATAGCCCAGTTTTCGAAACTCAAGAGCAATATTGGTATGCCGGGCATCAAGTGGAGTTCCATTTTCGATTGATCTGTGGTTCTGCATATACATGCCTGTATAAATTGATGCTCTGCTTGGTCCACATGGGATACACTGAGCAAAATGATTCTTAAACGTAACTCCATCAGCTGCGAGTGCATCAAGATTTGGAGTCTTAACAACTGGATGATCCAGGAGGGATAAACCCTCGGCTCTCCACTGGTCTGTAGTTATAAATAATAAATTCTTTCTTTCCATATTTTTCATCAATGCCTTTTTTCAAGATAGTGTCAGATTCCTTTGGTAAATCTCTTGTTATATCATGCTTTAGAGATATGTCAAGTTATATTCTTTTTTCTGACGAGCTTCTCTAGTGGATATAAGTTTCTACTACCATTTTAATCAATATTTATGATATAGTTTTAACAATGAAGATTCTTACAAAAAATAAAACATTTTATATATGGTTATTATCCTATCTTGCTGTTTTTCTTATACCTCTTGTTTTTAGTTTATTTAATTATATTTATTCAATCGAAATAATAAGCTATGAAAGCCTTTTTCACAAAAAAACTACCCAGAATCAGATGAAAGATCTTGTAGATCTTAAGCTAGCTGAAATTGATAGGATAACTGATCAGCTTATATGGGACAGGCAAATAAGACTTTATCTTAAAATGGATGAGGCAAGACCTGAATTCAGGGATTCGATTGAAATTAAGATAAAGGAATTAAGGTTTTTAAATAAATATATAGATCAGATTTATATTATAAACGAAAATAAAGAGATATCTTCCGGAGAAAGGATAATCCCTGAGAATTATCAGTCAAGAGACATTGACTGGGATAAGATTTCAAAAAACAAAGATCATCCCTTTTTATATGATGATGTTGACAGGAAGAGTGAGGGTAGGGAACTTTATCTAAAAACAAGATTTTTTATGATAGATGAGAGAGAATCCGGCATATATCTTGTTGTCTTTTTAAATCCATCACTGCTGAATGAAAGCATTTCCCAGATTGAATGGATAGAAAACGGGGCCGGCTTTGTCCTTGACAGTGAAGGTACAGTTCTTTCCTCAGTTGTTAATATAGATCTTGATGATTCTTTCAGAGAAGAGGTAGCAGGCTTTCTTGATGAGCACAGAGACATTGATGAATATCTTGAGGTTGAAAAGGATAAGCATATTATATCTCTGGTAAAGTCAGATTATTTTGACTGGTATTACACAATTATTCTTCCTGAAGCAGTTTATTACGGTAAAATAAAACAGTTTCAATCTATAGTATTGATACTCCTTTTAGTATGTCTTTCAGCCGGGATTTTTCTTTCTCTGTTGTTTACACGAAAAAACTATCTGCCGGTACTTGGGCTTGTTAACCTTTTCAGTGAAAGTAATTTTAAAAAGATCTATCAGGATTATTTAAACGAGTTCGAAATTCTTGAAACAGAAATAAAATCTGTTATTAGTGAAAATGTCAGCGTTAATGAAACTTTCCGTAAAAATACCATAGGCCTTAAGAAACTTTTTTTAAGAAGACTGATAATGGGTGAGGAGATAGAAGGATCTGCTGCATTGGATATAGGGAATTCTCTGGGTGTTGATTTTATCTATGATAATTTTGCAGTAATGGTAGTTGACTCTATTGAAAAGGACAGTGCTGCGTTCCTGAAATTAAAGAAAGAACTTGATCAGAAATCAGAGATTCTGGAAAAGGATTTCAACAGTTTTCTCTTTGTCTACTCAGGGAAAAACATAATAATATTAAATTTTGAAGATCCATTTGATCATGCAGCCCTTAATAGTAAACTGGAAGCAATTGCTGGCTTTCTCAGGGAGGGCAGTCGGGAGCAGTTTATAATTACTGCCGGAAAAATATATGATTCTATATCCGGAATTTCTATGTCCTACGGTGAGGCCCTTCAGGTTCTGGACTACCGAACCTTATTGGGTGAAAAAAAGATACTTCTTTTTAGTGAACTCAGGAAGCTTAGAAAGAGTCGCAAGTTCCAATATCTCTCCTATCTTGAAAATGAGTATAAAATTTACAATCTTCTTACTGCAGGAAAGTATGATGAAGCAAAAATCCTTTTTATAGCTAGTCTTGATATCATAGAGGAGAGTTATGTTGATATGGAAATTCTTAAAATCAGACTTTCAGGATTTAAGAATATACTTATTGAATCACTCAACACTATACTTCGAAATGACAGTGAGAATCTGAAATTTTTGGTTAAGAAGGTTCTTGCAGGTAAAAGCTTCTTGCAATTTAGAAATGATGCTGATTTTGTTCTTGCTAAACTTGGAAGGCTTTCCCCAGAAAAAGGCATTTCAGATATTGTCAAAAGTTCAATAAAATACATTGAGAAGAATTATGCTGATAAGAATATTTCTGTTACAGAAATAGCAGAGAAACTTGGTATAACACCTCAGTATCTCTCAAAAATATTTAAAGAAGTTCAAAGTTATGGGCCTCTTCAGTTTATAAATACCTGCAGGATAGAAGAAGCAAAAAAAATTCTAATCAACGAACCTGAAATGAGTATAAAAGATACAACACAGATTGTTGGGTATTACAATGAGGTAACTTTTATCAGAAATTTTAAGAATTCCACAGGTTTGAGTCCCGGGAAATTTCGGATAGCAATGATGAAAGTAGACAAATAATCATTATTATTAAAAATTGTATGCATTTTCAGCCTCATTTTACCTTTAAATCTTATTTTTTAACATAGTATTAATAATTAAACACGCATGAAACAATATAAACATGGTATAATGATATTAATACAAGGAGTATTATATGAAAAAATTACTAATTCTATTAGTAGTTCTTTTGACCGCGGTCACAGTTTTTGCTGGCGGTGCAAAAGAAACAGTTAATGAGAAAGTTCTTAGAGTAGGGGTTTCTGATAATCCCCGATTTCTGGATCCTACTGCAAACAGTGACAACGTAATGGGGCGTGTTCTGAAGAATATTCATGAGACATTCATTGAACTTGCGGCAGATGGTACTATTATTCCAAGACTTGCAGAAAGTTGGAATCAGATTGATGACAGAACAATTGAATTTACATTGAGAAAAGATGTTGTCTCACATGCCGGATTCCCTCTGGATGCAGATGACGTTATGGTATCTTTTGGAGAAGGAAGAACTGCCAGTCCGGGAGATCCTGGTTATGATACACTCAAACAGTATACTGGTCTCTTCGAAGTAGAAAAGATTGATAAGTACACTGTCAAATTTACAAAAGCTGAACCAGACGCTCTTCTTCTTCTCAGGTTTACATATGATACAACTTCTATTATGTGTGGAGATTCTTTCAAAGCCAGAAAGAGTTGGGAAGAATGGATGGTTAAACCCGTTGGTTTTGGTTCCTACTATGTGGATGAGTACAGACCTGATGAGTATATGGTATTCAAAAAATTTGCTGACTATTATGGAAAAGAAGCTCCTCTTGATGAAATCAGATATATTGTAATTCCTGAGATGGCTCCCAGAATTATGGGTCTGCTTTCGGATGATTATGATATTATAACCGAAGTCTCTCCTGATCAGTTCAGCACAATTGAAAACAGGAAGGGTTTTGCTGTAAGTGGTGGACCCATAAATAATGTAAGGCTTATTATTTATGATGAAGTTGCTAGTCCTGTACTCAAAGATGCTCGAGTCAGGCTTGCTCTTAACTATTCAATAGACAGAGAATTAATAAATAATACAATTTTCAAGGGTTTATCAGAAATTCCAAATGGTGTTCAGATGAAAAATTTTGGTGAAATGTATATCGGTGAGTATAAGGCAGTTGGTTTTAACCCTGAAAAAGCAAAGCAGCTTCTAAAAGATGCAGGATATAATGGTGAAGAGATCAGTTACAGATACATGGTCGATTATTATACCGGCGAAGTTGCAACAGCTCAGATTCTTCAGCAGATGTGGTCTGATGTTGGACTTAATGTGAAGCTTGAACTCAAGGAAAACTGGGATCAGATTGAAACAGATGAAGCTGCAGAAGGCAGGGGAATCATAAACTGGTCAGCTACAGCAATTTTTGCTGATCCTCTTACCCAGATAGCAAGACTTTATGGTCCTGCAGGATTTTTTCAGGTTCATAACATGTGGAATAATGATGACATCAATGCACAGTTTGAGATCTTAAGTGGAACAGATCCTGTTGCAAGAAGAAAGGCTGCTAAACGTATGCTTGAAATCTCTGAAGATGAAGATCCTCCTGGAACATACCTGTACCTCCTTCCACAATTTTATGGAAGAAGCGAAAAGGTTACATGGGAACCATCAGGTTCACATTTTATGGATTTTAGAGCCGGAGCTGTAGAACTTAGTGATTAAATAAAACTTTAATGGGAGCTGTATTTATCAGCTCCCGAATTTTTCTGTGTTTTTAGCATTAATTTGTTGGGCATAGATATAAAGAGCAGGTTGGTTATTCTGTACGGGTAACGACTTCTTTGAAATTTTGAAAAATGATAATAATTAAATATTAGGTAGCGCATTATGTCTAAAGAACAAAACGAAATCCGTAATAAGGCCAACTCTTCTTCCAGACCCAGATTTGCCGGTATCAAGACTTTTATGATGCTCCCTCACAGTCAGGATGTTCAGGGACTTGATTTTGCTGTTATGGGACTCCCGTTTGATACTGGCTCGACATACAGAATTGGAGCAAGATTTGGACCAGAAGCCGTTAGGAGTATTTCTGCACTCATAAAACCCTACAATGCTTATCATAAGATAAATATCTTTGACTATATCAAAGGAATTGACTACGGAGATCTCAATGTTCTTCCGGGATACATTATAGATACATATGAGGCTGTGGCAGAAGAGATGAGGCTGTTTATGGATAACGATGTTATTCCTGTTGTCATCGGGGGGGATCACTCCGTGACACTACCGGAACTTAGAGCCTTATATAAAAAACACGGGACTGTTGCACTTGTCCATTTTGATGCCCATCTTGATACTGCAGATTCCTATTTTGGTAAAAAATACACTCATGGGACTCCTTTTAGTAGGGCCTGTGATGAGGGGCTTCTTATACCGGAAAAAACCATACAGATAGGAATGCGCGGAACATATTACGGTGAACATTCATTGAAAGAGTCCACTGATAGGGGATTTACGGTAATTCCTGCTGATGAGGCCTTTGATATGGGTCTTGACAATGTAATAAAAGTAATTCATGAGAAGGTTGGAACCAGTAAGGTTTTTGTTACCTTCGATATAGATGCCTGTGATCCCGCCTATGCCCCCGGTACGGGAACGATTATCCCCGGCGGATTTACTTCGAGAGAAGCCATAAAACTTGTCAGAGGACTTAGTGGACTTAATTTTATCGGGTTTGATGTTGTCGAGGTCCTTCCTGACCTTGATCCATCTAAAATAACATCCTGCCTGGCTTCAAATATTGTATTTGAATTTCTATCACTTATTGCACTCATGAAAAAGAATTTATCAAGGGGTTAACTAATATGAAGAAACTCCTTTCAATAATTGTTAAAATACTGGAATAGGAGGCATGTTTTGTCTACTGATCAAAATGATGAACTACTGCTTGAAATAAAAAATCTATCTGTTGGTTTTAATGGATCTCATAAGGGAATGCCTGTTGTTCGGGGAATTAATCTGGAAGTCAGAACAGGTGAAATCCTGGGTATTGTCGGAGAATCAGGAAGCGGAAAAAGTGTAACCTGCTTTTCAATTATCAGACTTCTTGGTGAACGGGGCTGGACTGAAGGGGAAGTCCTGTTTGATGGAGAGAATTTACTCGAAAGTTCTGAAAATGAAATAGTATCAGTCAGGGGAAAAGAGATTGCAATGATATTTCAGGATGCTCAGAGCTCCCTTAATCCAGTACAGTCTGTAGGGAGACAGTTAGTGGAAGCCCTTGAGCTGAGAAAAGATCTGGCAAATAATAGTTCTGTGGATTACAAAAATGAAGCTGTCAAACTTTTAGGAGAGGTTGGGATTCCAGACCCGGAACGAAGGATGAAGGAGTTCCCTCATCAGCTTTCAGGGGGGCAGAATCAGAGAGTAATGATAGCAATCATGCTGGCCGGTAATCCCCGTTTACTTATTGCAGATGAACCAACAACAGCACTGGATGTTACTATACAAGCCCAGATATTAAGGCTTTTAAAAAAACTTCGAAAAGAAAGGAATATGACAATAATTCTTGTAACCCATGACCTTGGTGTAGTTGCAGAAACATGTGACAGGGCTGCTGTAATGTACGGGGGCAGAATTATGGAATATGGACCTGTTGAAGAGGTCCTTGTCAGCCCCAGGCATCCATATACATTCGGACTACTTTCTTCAAAACCACGAATAGATAAGAGAAGTGAAAAACTTTATACAATAGAAGGAGTTGTACCTTCTCCAGAAAAGCTCCCGAAGGGTTGTCCTTTTTCTGAAAGATGTCTGTATGTAGTTGGTAGTTGCAGAGATAATTCCCCTCCTTTGACCAATGAAGGTTCACGACATTATTTCTGTTTTAATCCCATAGAGGAGGGTACGATTTGGACACAGTAATTGACATTAAAACTGAGGAAATGCTGAAGGTTGAAAACCTTACAAAAAAGTTTCTAATTAAGAAACAAAAAATGCCATGGCAAAAGAAAAAATATGTTCATGTTCTAAATGGCATAAACTTCACTATAAACGAAGGTGAGGCCTTTGGTCTTGTAGGTGAATCTGGATGTGGAAAGTCTACGACTGCAAAAGTTATTATGGATATTTACTCCCCTACAACAGGTTCAATAAAATACAATTCTACTGAACTTACCGGTTTGAAAGGTAAGGAGAAAAAGGCTATTAGAAAGGATATTCAGTATGTGTTCCAGGATCCCATGGGTGCACTTAATCCAAGAATAGCTGTAATTGAGCAAATTTATGAGCCCCTGATTATCCATTACGGAAGAAAGGGTCATAAAGAATACTACAAAAAGGCAGTAGACCTCCTTGAATCTGTTGGTATGAAAGAGGCCCATGGGAAGATGTACCCCCACCAACTTTCAGGCGGTCAGCGCCAGAGGGTAGTTCTTGCAAGAGCTATGATACTGGAGCCGGAAATGCTTATCTGTGACGAACCTATATCAGCACTGGATGTTTCCATACAAGCACAGGTTGTAAACCTTCTCATGAAAATCAGAGAAGAAAAAGGTATAACACTGCTGTTTATAAGTCATGATCTTTCAATGGTGAGGCACCTCTGTGACCGGACTGTAGTTATGTATATGGGCAATATTGTTGAGTTTGCCGATAGAGAAACTCTTTTCAACAACCCTCTTCACCCCTATACAAAATCCTTGATAAATGCAATTCCCATTCCTGATCCGCGGATTAAGAGAGAGGAAACCATACTTGAAGGAGAGATCCCCAGTCTCCTTCATCCACCATCGGGCTGCAGGTTTCATCCCAGATGTCCTATTGCAATGCCGGAGTGTTCCATAAGAGAACCTGAGCTGAAAATACTGCCTGATGGAAGACAGGCTGCGTGCCTTGCTCTGGAAGAAGGAGTTAAATCATGAATAGTGCTTATATAATCAGGAAAGTGCTTCGGGCAATACTGACGGTCTGGATGGTAACAACCTTTGTATTTCTTATTCTAAGACTTTCAGGTGATCCTACGGTCTCCGTACTTGGCCTCGAAGCAAGTCCGGAAGCAGTGGAAGCTTTTCGTGCTAAATGGGGTCTGGATAAACCTATAAGTGTTCAGTATTTTGACTTTATTTCAAACGCAATTAAAGGCGATCTGGGTCCTTCTATTCTTGAAGGAAGAAGCGCCCTCAAAGCGGTTCTTTCCAGACTTCCCAATACCCTTATTTTAATGGTGATTACGACATCTCTGACTTTCATAGTAGGAATCTCATTAGGTTTGCTTGCATCACTTTATCATAACACCAATAAGGATCGTTTTATAATGGTGATTGCAGTCGCGGGCTACAGTATGCCTACCTTTGTTGTAGGGATACTTTTAGTGCTTCTCTTTTCCGTAAAACTGGGTTGGCTCCCTTCCGGAGGAAGTGGAACATGGGCGCATTTTATTCTGCCAGTACTTACAATGACACTTGTTGAATCTGCAGTCTTTGCCCGTTTTACCCGTTCTGCAATGCTTGAAGTTTTGTATCAGCCCTATATTAAGACTGCTCTGGCTAAGGGACTTTCATGGTGGCAGATCGTAAGACGCCATGCTCTTCCTAATGCTTCAATACCGATAGTAACTATTATGGGCTTCTGGATAGGTCTTATTATTGCGGGTGCGGTAATTACAGAGTCGATTTTTGGTTGGCCCGGAATTGGAAGGTTACTGGTCTATTCAGTGAAACACAGGGATTATAATGTGGTACAGGTCATCGTGATGTTTATTAGTTGCTCCATGATTTTTACAAACCTTATGGTGGATATCCTCTATGGATTTCTTGACCCAAGGGTGAGTATCGAGAGAGGAGAAGAATAGGTATGTACAACAATAAAACTAATGGAAATAGAATTATGGTAACCCAAAAAAGGATACAAGGGAATACTCTGCTTGTCCTTTTTGCAGCAATATGGATTGTTGCAATGCTTATCATTGGAACACTGGCTCCGGTTATAGCTCCATATGATTATCAGCAGATAAATCTTAACTCAAGGCTTATCCCTCCGGTCTGGATGGAGGGTGGTGATTCCAGTTATTTTTTCGGCACAGATGATCTGGGCAGAGATATACTAAGCAGACTTTTTTATTCGATTAGACTAAGCCTGCTTGTAGCAATTCTTGGAACAGTTATATGTGCAGTTCTTGGTACGACTTTGGGATTCATAGCATCCCACTTCAGGGGAGTGGTTGATGACTTTATTATGATGCTTGTAGACTTTCAGGCAAGTCTCCCTTTTATGATACTGGCACTTGCTGTAATTGCTTTTTTTGAGAACAGTATGATACTTTTTATAGGAATAATGGGGATATATGGCTGGGAAAGGTATGCAAGATTTGCCCGGGGGCTTGCTCTGTCCGCTGAGGAACAGGGATATGCAGTAGCTGTAAGAACATTCGGAGCATCTCCTGTCCGTATTTACCTTCGTCACATTCTGCCGAATGTCGGGAATACACTGCTGGTAAATATGACAATGAACTTTCCGAAGGTCATAATGATGGAAACCTCTTTGAGTTTTCTTGGACTCGGAATTCAGCCCCCAAATACGAGTCTTGGGAATATGGTCGGCTTCGGCAGGGATTATATTCTGGCGGCATGGTGGATGGCGATAATTCCTGCAATTACAATATTTGTAACAACACTTTCAATGAGCATTGTAGGAGACTGGGTTAGGGATAAACTGGATCCTGCCCTGAAATAAATTATGAAGATGATATTTAAAGCAGAGGGTTTTGTGAATACCGATAACCCAACACATTATGTTTCTGAACACTTTTTTAATCTTGAAAAAAGTATTACATCCATGAACTTTGAATTCTTTGGGAACGGAAAGGAGCTTGTCTTTCATGTGAAGGATCCTTCAGGACTGCTGAGAATACAGCATCTTAGTTCATCAGTCCCGTCATTTGTAATACTTCATGTAGATGAAGAAAAATCGGGGACAGGAACTTATTTCGGGAAAATAGATAAGGGCCAATGGCAGATAACTGCATTCAGTTATGCTCCCCGTTATACCAGGATGTGGGGAGAGGTTCCTTTTAATGTAAAAGTTTTTGAAGGGATGGATGATAATATTATCTCAGGGGATACTGTAAGCTGGATAGACAGGGATGAGTATTCCAAAGGTAATATTTTTCTGAAGGATTTTGAATCTGAAAATATTGAACTATCTGTTGAAAAATGGCTTAAAGGGGACTTTCATGCTCATACAACCCTGTCGGATGGTAATTCAAGCCCATCAAAACTTATCGATGAGGGGGTTGCCAGGAATCTGGATTTCTTTTTTATTACAGAGCACAATATCCTGACCCCGGGATTTCCTGAAAGGGAGGGAATAATTGTGTTCCCCTCTTTTGAAACTACAACCATAAAAGGCCATTTCAATGCTATTGGTCTAAGATATATGCCTGAATGGCTGCTCTCAAAGGGGCCGAGTCCCTCATGGAAAGATCTTGAGAATCTTATTAAAGATTTCAGGGCCAAAGGGGTACTGATCTCAATAAATCACCCTTTTTCTGTTCCATGGCAGTGGCAGTATAATGATTTACCGCTTTCCTTTATTGATTCTATTGAAATAATAACCAATCCCTATGATGAGAATCTGGGAGATGCAAATGAAAAAGCTTTTTCGTTTATAGATTTGCTCTGGAATAACGGTTACAGGATAACAGGGCTTGGAGGAAGTGATACCCACACAGGATCTACGTCACAGCTTGGCCAACCTGTAACAGAGGTTTTTGCGAATATTGATTCTCTCTCTTCAATGCTTGAAGGGATCAGAAACCATTGTACAAAGATCTTTGTAGATCTTGAATGTGATTTTGAATATAGGGTAGATGGGAAAATGCTGCTTCCCGGAACTGATATTGGGCATTCCGGCAATGTAAATATTGAATTCGCTTTGAGTCTTGAAGATGATTCCGAGGCAGTTAATTTGAGGGTTATAGAAAATGGTATTCCTGTTGATGAAAAAAAGGCTTTCCCGGGAGAAAAAACTCAAATTCACAGAGTATGGAAAAATGACTCAGACTGGATAAGATGTGAAATAAGAGATAACCAGAATCGGATAAGGGGGTATATAAATCCTCTTCATCGAGGAGAAAAAGAGGGTTTAATCAAAACTTGGGGCAGTGCCCTTGAAACTCTGGGATATTAAATACATAAGGATTTAATTTCAGTGATATTTAAAGTGATTGGGAGTGTGATTAACATGAAGGAAATTGTTCCCGGGACCCTGGTTCATTACAATGAAATTGCCAGGCTCATGTCGAAGTATAGTTCAAAACTCTCTGGTAATTATGCAGCTATTAATGCGCATATTGGAGGACAGTTCTTTTTTTCACCTCATAAGATGGCACTTGAAGCTCATGTGCATCATACTATCAATCATACTTCTCTTCTTGGCTATCTTTCTTCCCTTTCGGAGAAAGAGGCTGTGTCTCTGTCAGAATTATTAAAAAGATATTGCCCTGAAAACGGATTTTTTATAGACCTGTATAAAGCCTACCAGGATTTATGGAAAAAATCTTCTTTGAAAGAATCCTCTTTTGATATTTTTTTGGATTATCAGAAAAAACAAAAGGTAGGTTCAACAGGTTATCTTGATTATTCAGCCGGGCAACTTGAAAGTCTTGCTCTGATGAAAAAATATTTTCAGAATATGGGGATCCCTGTTCTGGATAACCAGGTAGTTATGGGAACCGGATACAAGAATCTCTATCATACACTTCTGAATGTATTGATGACAAAGGATGTCACCCTTGATGAAAAGGGGAGAGACCTTAGAAAAAGGGACAGCGGAACAATACTTGTGCCAAGAGGGCATTATCAGAGCCTTGTTAAAGCTCCCTCATGGCATAACAGCCGCCTGAAGGTAGTCGAACGGATGGATGGAGAAAACATAAAAAAAGAACTTGAAGACAGAGGGGATATAAAAGCGATCTATTTCAGCGTTGTCGCAAACCCGTCAGGTGAAGTCATGCCTGAAAAGCAAATCAGGGAAATTTCTGAAGTAGTGCTTGAGTACAATGAAAAGAATTCTGATAATCCAGTTTTTGTTATAGCTGATCAGGTTTATAACGGAAGTATTCTAAAAAGTGGAGTAAAGATCTTTTCAATAGCTTCGCTTATTGGGGAAAATTCAAAGATGTTTGATTATACAATAACAATTGTTTCCCCATCAAAAACACTTGGTTACGCCTCTGCCAGAATAGGATTTGCAACAAGTGGAGCATGGATTCCAGGCGACAAAAGCAGTATTATATCAAGAATGGAGAAAGCCCTTGATAATGAGGGATGTGATGGGATTGAGGTCTCAAACGAAGTTGGAGTCGTTGCAGCCTATTCATTTTCCTCTCAGAAATGGATAGATGACAACAGCTCCTATATTAAAAGTCAGCTTGAACGTGCCAGACAGCATGTTACTTCAATTAACAATAGTGTTGGATATCAATTCTTAGAAATCAATAATCCTGACGCAGGCTGGTATATACTTTCGAAATTCAAGCGAAAAAATCTGCCCTCATTAATTAAAGACAGTACTGATCTGATGGTATTTTTTATGAACTATAATCATTGTGCAGAGAATTCCGGTTTTATCTGCCGTCCTGGATCACAGTTTGGATATGAAGCTGTCAATCTGCCTCCAATGGACTTTCTAATCTTAAGATCCACTCTTGCCATGAAATCGGAAGATCTGGATGATTTCTTTCGCAGATTTAAAGAGGCTATTTTGAAACTTGCAGCTTTAAAGGAACTGGAAATGATGGGGCCCGAGAAGGTTGAATCATTTATCATGAAAAAAACTGCAGAAAATGAATTGAAATTTATACTTAAAGAATGATTATCATATTAGTGGATTGACGGAAGGATACTTTATTAACACAATGGGTTTTATGAATAGAGTTAAACCTTTTTCACTATTAATGAAACCCGCTTCTGCTGCTTGTAATCTGCGTTGTGAATATTGTTTCTACATAGATCATCTTGATTACGTCAAAGAAGGTTATAAACCCATCATGTCGGATACAGCTCTGGAAAAGATGATCTCCTCTTATATGAAAATACCATTACCAGAATATAATTTTGGATGGCAGGGAGGAGAGCCTACTATACTGGGTTTGGAATTCTATAAAAAAGTTATAGAATTACAAAAACAATATGCACCTCCCAATGCAATAATCGGAAATGCTATTCAGACCAATGGAACTCTTATTGATCAGGCTATGGCAGAGTTCTTTGCTGAGAATAATTTCCTTCTGGGAGTAAGTCTTGATGGACCCAAAGATAATCATAATAGGTTCAGATTGACAGAAAGCGGGAACCCCACACACGAGAAGGTTATGAGGGGTATAGATTTTCTTCGTCAGGCAAAAGCTGAATTTAATATTTTATGTCTTGTAAACTCGGATAATGTACAAAAACCAAAAGAATTGTATAAATATTACAAAGAAAAAGGGTTCAACTTCCTTCAGTTTATACCCTGTGTGGAATATGATGATAAGGGAAACCTGACACATTATTCCATTACAGGAGAGCAGTGGGGTGAATTCCTGTGTGATATCTTTGATTTATGGTACAGAAAAGACACCCGGGGAATTTCTATTCGACACTTTGATTCTGTATTAAACTATCTTGTTAAGGGTCAGTATACACAATGTACTATGGATAGAGACTGCAGGCAGTATTTTGTTGTAGAGTATGATGGAGGAATTTTCCCCTGTGATTTTTTTGTAGAAAAAGAATTGCAATTGGGAAATATAGAGGACACATCATGGGAAAGTGCTCTTGAAAATTCTGTATATGAGAATTTTGGGAAAAAAAAGAGTCAATGGAACAGTCTTTGTGATAATTGTGAATGGCTTGAATTATGTCATGGAGATTGCCAGAAAATGCGTGGACCGGATGCCCTATCAGATACACTCAGCACATTATGTGCTGGATGGAAAATGTTTTATAAACATACAATAGATAGGTTTGAAACATTGGCACAATTAGTGAGAGAGCAGGAGTAACGTGCTTCCGTAAAGACGCGATTAATCGCGTCTCTACGAAATTACATTTCCTGCAAATCAACCCTGTTCTTAAGACTTGGTATTTTCGCTCTAACATCTTCCAGATAATCCCAGTCAATATCAGCAACAATTGTATCCACCCTATCTGATGCCCTTGCTATTACCTTACCCCAGGGGTCTATAATCATACTGTTTCCATAACAATTTTTTTTATCTGGATGCTCTCCAATCTGATTAGGGGCTGCAATATAAACCTGGTTCTCAATGGCTCTGGCACGCAAAAGAGCTTCCCAGTGGTCTTTTCCTGTGAACAGCGTGAAGGCAGCAGGAACAAATATCAGTTTTGCACCACCTATAGTAAGTTTTCTGTAAAGCTCCGGAAATCTTAAATCGTAGCAAATAGAAAACCCTAAATGTCCGATGTCTGAATTAGTATTTACGACAGATTTTCCACTTTCATACCTGTCAGATTCCCTGTAGGTAAGTTCTTTATCCAGTTCAATATCAAACAAGTGTATTTTTCGATATACAGATTCTATATTTCCTGATGGGTTAATAAATACTGATGTATTGTATGATTTTCCATCTATCTCTGCTTTCTCAACAAAGCTGCCATTGTGGATATAGATATTGTACTTTACTGACAGTTCTTTAAACCTTGAAATAATTTCTCCATCAAGTGTTTGGGCTATGGAGTTTGTTGGAGTTTCAGATAGATATGTAGACATCTCAGGGAAAATAATAATTTGTGCCCCTTTTTTAGAGCATTCTTCTGTTTGCATTTCAATTTGTTTGAAGGATTTTTTTATATTATCTTTTGTATTTAATTGCCCCAGCCCTATTCTTAGTTTGTTCATTTTCTGCCTCGGATTATTATTGATCTAATAGAAACATAATTCTATTTTCTATTATCCATATTAAATAATATTTATTCTATACCAGTTTCAAAAAGATTTATTGAAAGATTTTCTGAAGCTATTTTGTTATGAGCCTTTTTATCAAATGTTAGCCAAATCCCTTCTAGTTCTTCGGCAAGAGCAATATAAACAGCATCATATCCTGTAATACCTGGTTGAATAAATCGATTAGCTCTTGTATATATATTTTCTGTCATTGGATATCTTAGTATTCCAGAATGAAGAATCCGGTTTATATCTGTACCGAAAATCTGCTCTGCCTCAGGACTATGTCTGTAAAGGACTGAAAGCATTTCGTAGGTAAAAAGCTCAGGCACAGCAAACATTTCAGGTTCTTCAATCAGTTTTTCCAGAACAATATTTGCATTATGATGTTCTGTTCCTTTTACGTACCATCTTACTGCCACAGAAGCATCCAGAATATATCTCAATCTTCATGACCTCTTAGTCTTCTTAGAGTTACTAAAGGGTCTTCAGGGATAAGTGAAGGCGCAGAATGGCTCTTTACTTGCCTAATAAACTTCTCTTTTTCTTCATCTGCTTGTTTATCCAGGAAACGAGTTTGAAAATCCTCATAACGGATTAGGACAGCTCGTATTTTCTTACTTTTAGTAATAAGGATGGGGTCTTTATCTTTATCCAACAGATCCAGAACTTCACCCAATTGATTTCGAATTTTTAAAGCGTTTACAGTAGTCATATATTTAAAATATGCATAGTAGGTGTATATGTCAAGTGTATATAAAGTAGAGTTTTTTGTTTTTAAATTACTATTTTACTAATGTAAAAATAGTAAGTATATTTATCCTATGAAAACTATAACAACAATATTAGTATTAGTCGCTTTAATTGCTTTTAATTTATCTGCAGAAGAACCAGCAGCTATTGATTACAACACTGATCTAAATTTTGCTCAGGTTGAATTTGTAAAAGCAGTTCAAAGTACAAATGACAGCTGGTCATTCTATGTTACTGTTCGTCATAACGATGAAGGCTGGAATCACTATGCGGATTTGTGGGATGTGGTAGATCCTGAAACAGGGGAAGTCTTTGCTGAGAGGGTACTGGCTCATCCCCATGAAACTGAACAACCCTTTACCAGAAGTCAGTCCAGGATTGTCTTTCCCAAAGGTCAGCGTTTTGTAGAGGTTAGGGCTAAATGTCAGTTACATGGGTTTGAAGGCAAAACTGTAGTTGTTGATTTGGAATCTATAGATGGTGAAAGTTATAGTATAAAAAACTAATTATTAACTGATTTATAAAAATTCCCCTACTAATACGATTCAAAATGCATTACTATTTAAAATGGATAGGGGGATATTATGAACAATGACTTCAGCGATCATCTAAACCGGAAACTTGATGAAATTAAGGAAATGAATCTCTATAAAAATGAGCGGGTATTAACGACCCCCCAGGGAAGTCATATTGAAACTGAAGATGGAAAGAAGGTTCTTAATTTCTGTTCCAATAACTACATAGGTTTTGCAAATAATAATGATATAAAAAAAGCAGCTGTTCAGGGTGTCGAGAAATGGGGATTTGGCCTTTCTTCTGTCAGATTTATATGCGGAACCCAATCTGTTCATAAACAGCTTGAAAAGGATATAGCCTCATTTACAGGATGTGAGGATGCCATTCTGTATGCCGCATGTTTTGATGCAAATGGGGGAGTTTTTGAACCACTTTTTGATGAAAATGATGCAATTATTTCAGATGAGCTAAATCATGCATCAATAATTGATGGAATTAGGCTGTCAAAGGCAAAAAGAGTTCGTTATAAACATATGGATATGGAAGATCTTGAAAAACAACTTGTAGAGGCAAAGGACTCAAGGTTCAGGATAATCTGTACTGATGGTGTTTTTTCTATGGATGGAGATATAGCTCCTGTTGATAAAATAGTAGAATTGGCAGAAAAATATAATGCTCTTGTAATGGTAGATGATTCTCATGCTACAGGTTATATCGGGAAAACGGGAAGAGGTTCTGCAGAGCACTGTGGAGTATTAGGTAGGGTTGATATTATAACAACCACTTTTGGTAAAGCTCTTGGTGGTGCCTCTGGCGGATGTATATGCGCCAGAAAAGAGATTGTTGAAATGCTTAGACAAAAATCCAGACCCTATCTATTTTCAAATACTCTTGCACCTGCAGTAGCTGCTGCATCTATAGAAGCACTTTCCCTTTTAAAAAAGAGTAATGGGAATTATTCATCAGACCTTAAAAAGAAATCTGACTATTTCAGGGGAACGATGAAGGGTTTTGGATTTGATGTTCCAGATGGAGATACAGCAATTATTCCTGTTATGCTCTACGATGAGCATCTGGCAGTAAACATTGCGGAAAACCTTTATGTAAATGGAATATATGTAATTCCATTCTCCTTTCCTGTTGTTCCAAAAGGAAAGGCAAGAATTAGAGTACAGATTTCCACAGAACATTCAATGGAGGATATAAACAGGCTTCTTGAAGAATTTAAAAATGCTTCTCAGTCTACATAAATAATATCAGGAGAAATCTTTTGTAAATTCACCATTAATAATTATATCAATTTTTTCATCATCCCAGGTTAATCCAGTTACATCAACATCCGGGGAACCTATCATAAAATCAGTATGAAGATTGGAAACATTGATACCATTTTCCAGTAGTACTTCATCACTCATCCTACTCCCTCCTTCGTAGCAATCAGGGTATGCGCTTCCCAGTGCTATATGGCAGGAAGCATTTTCATCAAATAGAATATTATAAAAAGTTTTACCTGACTTAAAAATAGGAGAATTACTGTCAACCAGAGCTAGCTCTCCTAGATAAGCAGCAGCAAGATCAATTGACAGATACTGATCCAGAACATCTTTTCCTGATTCAGCTCCATATTTAGTAAGTTTACCTTGACTGAATTCAAACCATGCTCCCTCTATAACTTTACCAATTGCAGGAACAAGAACAGGCCTGGTTATTTTTACCTGACCTTCAGTTTCTCTAAAATCAGGAGCTGTAAATACTTCCTCTGTTGGCAGGTTAGGTGAAAATTCGATACCTTTATCGGTAACAGAACTTCCACCATTCCAGACTGCTTTTTTGCTTAAACCCATTTTTAAATCTGTGCCGGGTCCTTTAAAATAAACCTCTTTGAGTTTTAAGCTATTTAGAACAGAAGATCTTCTTTTTAATGTTTTCCCGCTTTCAACCCATATTCCTGATGGGTTACCATTATCCAGATGAAGAATTGGGATAAGTACTTCCCATAAGCTATCAATTGCTTCCGGGGAAGGGGGCATTTCCATTATTTTACCAGCAAGAATCTCTGTTGGAGCAAAAGCTACAATCCACTGGATTCTGTGGTTTTGTACTGCTTCTCTAAAAGATTTTCCTGCTTCTGCAATAGCTTTTCCTGATTTTGTATTTTTTTTAGGATTTAGATTAGCCAGTAAATCAGGATCTTCAGTTCCATTCAGGGCAATCAGAGCCCAATTTTCTTCTACAAGTAGGCGAAGGGTTTCTGTTCTAAATGCTGGGACATAATCAAGATAGATATCTTTAGAATGTTCTATTCTTGCTTTATACAATAAAGGGTTTTCTTTTTCATTTGAATCCACCCTTACATATCTGGCACCCTTTTTATAGGCTTCAGCGGCAATAATAGAAGCAAACTTCCAATGTATGGGTTCTGTTCGTATTAGAAGGTTTTGTCCTTCCTGAATATTAAGGTTTGTAAGGATAACATTTGAGTATTTTTCTAAAAAGGTCATTAGCTGCTCCATTTTCTGATTATAACAATATAACACTAATTTTAATCTTGCTAATAAAATATGCTTCATTTTTATTCATTATAAGCTATACTTAAAATTGATGGGGGAAACCAATGAAAGCTCTTGCAAAAACAAAAAAAGAACCTGGTATATGGATGATCGATGCGCCAGAACCGGAATATGGTCACAATGACCTTCTAATTAAAATTAAAATTACAGCCATATGCGGCACAGATGTACATATTTATAACTGGGACTCATGGTCTCAGAAAACTGTTCCTGTACCTATGATTACAGGACATGAGTTTGTTGGTACTGTCGTCGGAATAGGTGGTGAGGTAAAAGGGTTTGAACTGGGAGACAGGGTGTCTGGTGAAGGCCATTTAACATGTGGTCATTGCCGTAACTGCCGGGCTGGAAAACGGCATCTTTGCAGAAACACTAGAGGAATTGGTGTAAATGTCCAGGGCTGCTTTGCAGAATATCTTGTTATTCCAGCTGGTAATGCATTTAAACTGGACGATTTTATCAGTGATGAAGTAGCAGCAATTTTTGATCCCTTTGGTAATGCAGTTCATACTGCCCTTTCTTTTAGTGCAGTAGGTGAGGATGTTCTTATTACAGGTGCAGGTCCTATTGGTATAATGGCAGCTGCAGTTGCAAAGCATGCTGGTGCAAGATATGTAATAATTACAGATGTAAATGACTATCGCCTGAATATAGCCCGTCAGATGGGGGCAACTAGAGCGATTAATATAAAAAATGATGATTTGGAAGAAATAATGAGTGAACTTCATATGCTTGAAGGATTTGATATTGGGATGGAGATGTCAGGAAATCCAGCAGCTCAAAATCAGTTATTCAAGTACATGAATAATGGGGGGCATGTTGCCATGCTTGGTATCCCTTCTGGTGAAAGCCAGGTAAATTGGAATGAGATTATTTTTAAAGGGCTGCTACTTAAAGGTGTTTATGGCCGGGAGATGTTTGAAACCTGGTATAAAATGGCATCTATGATACGCTCAGGCCTGGATATAACACGGATAATCACCCACAGACTCCCCATTGATGAGTTTGAAAAGGGTTTTGAGATCATGGCATCCGGACAGTCCGGGAAAGTTCTTTTGTACTGGGAATAGGGGTATATAATTAACATTATGAATAGTGATGAAAAAACACAATTATTATTAAGAGCAAAAGAGTGGTTTACTGAGGTTATTGCAATAAATCATATTCAAAATACACGTAAACTTATAAATATCAGTGAATTCAATGTTAATCCTTTTCTATCGACTTATTTAGCAAATTTTCTTACTGGCAATTCTGATCCATTAAGTATCGCAAAGGCTTTAGTTTATCCACGAGTTTTAGGAACATCAATTACAACTTCTTTTGGAACAAATATACAGAAATTTACAACTGAAGTTCTTTCTGCTTTCGGCAGTACTACTAGTGGTATTGATATTGAATTTATAGATTGTTTAGATGGACAAAAAAAGTATTGTCAATTGAAAGCTGGTCCAAATACAATAAACAAAGATGATGTTGAAACTATTGCAGGACATTTTAAAGACGTAATTAACCTATCAAGAACAAATAATCTTAGTCTTTCTTTTGATAATATGATTGTAGGTATAATTTATGGTATGGAAAATGAATTGAGTGGACATTATAATAGAATAACAACTCAATATCACTTTCCTGTAAAAATAGGACAGGATTTCTGGGTAAGGTTAACAGGAGACCATAATTTCTATTATGAATTGATAAAATCAATTTCAGAAGTAGCTACAGAATCTGATTTTAGTAATGAACTTAAGGATGTAATTGAAAAGCTTTCACAATCTGAAATAATACAGAGTTTATCAAATAATACTTGACTGATAGAGCTATTATAATTATAGTAACCATGTATAATGTTGACTAGGGTGGTTATTAAATGATTATAGAAAAAGATGTTTATACATTAAATCAATTTGCAGATTTATTATCTATTTCTAAAGAAACATTACGACGTTGGGATAACTCTGGAAAATTAAAAGCAAAAAGAAATAAAATAAATGGATACCGTTATTATACAGATGAGCACCTTAATGTTTGCCAACAACTAGAATTGTTCATACCTGCCAAAAAAGAAGCAATTAATTATGTTATACCCAATAAAAAATATAATTCTATTGAACTTTTTGCCGGAGCAGGTGGTTTAGCACTTGGTTTTGAAAAAGCAGGAGTTGAACATGTTTTTTTAAATGAGATTGATAAATGGGCATGCGAAACATTACGGCTTAATAAATCAGAGTGGAATATTTCTCAAGACGATATTAAAAATATAGATTTCACAAAATATAAAGACAACATTGATATAGTAACAGGTGGCTTTCCATGTCAAGCTTTTAGTTATGCAGGGAAAAAATTAGGATTTGATGATGCACGTGGAACATTATTTTTTGAATATGCTAGAGCTATAAAAGAAACCAACCCCAAAATATGTATTGGAGAAAATGTTCGTGGATTATTAAATCATGATAATGGTAAAACATTATCTGGGATGATCAGTGTACTTGATGAATTAGGATATAATGTTATTCCTCCAAAAGTTTTAAAAGCTATCCATTATAATGTTCCACAAAAGAGAGAGAGATTAGTACTTGTTGCAGTTAGAAAAGATATAAGAACTGAATATCATTATCCATACCCTAACCGAAAGATTTTCACAATAGAAGATGCATTAAAAAAAGGTTCCCTTTACAATTCTGATGTACCTGATTCACCAGGACAGATCTATCCTAAACGAAAAAAAGAAATTCTTGATATGATTCCACCAGGAGGTTATTGGCGTGACTTACCAATAAATATTCAGAAAGAATATATGCTTAAAAGTTTCTATCTGGGAGGAGGTAAAACAGGTATGGCTCGTAGAATTTCCTGGGATGAGCCATCATTGACTCTTACTTGTGCACCTGCACAAAAGCAAACAGAACGCTGTCATCCCGATGAAACCAGGCCTTTTAAAGTAAGGGAATATGCTAGAATTCAGACATTCCCCGATGATTGGGAGTTTTCTGGATCCGTATCACAGCAATATAAGCAGATAGGAAATGCTGTACCTGTAAACTTAGCAAAAGAGATAGCTTATTCTGTTATTGATTTTCTAAACCGATACTATAAAGAAGAAGAGTCTCCAAAGCTCATCCACGAACTTTGCGGAAATCATTATCAAAAAGCCGCCGGGCACTAAACTTAACATCAACTTAACAGGTTACGGTTCACGAATACTTCTAGAACCCGCAGTCATACCCAATTAGTAAATAATTAAATATTTGTAGACTTACACCCAGGTATATAGGATCGGGACAACAAATAAACCCAGATGGTCTAAGTCAGTAGTAGCATAACAAACGAAATTCCTTATATTTGAGACTTGGTACAAAATAGCATCTATGATACGCTCATATTTAGATATAATCTTCCAATTAGTGAATTAAAAAAAGGTTTTGAAATAATGGCTGCCGGACAACCCGGAATAGTCCTTCTTTATAGGGAGTAACAGATGAGTTCTGGAATTAATAATATACTGGATTTACCTTTTTACGCAGAAGAAAATTATTCATTAAGAAATTCTCACAAAACTAAAAATAGTGGAAAAATAGAGACTAAAACATTTAAGGACAGCGCTCTTGCTGTTAGAATATTAACTGCTGGTTTAGCAAAATATGGTATTAATCCTGGTGACCATGTTGGCTTTTTTGTAAACAACAGGTTTGAATGGATAATTACAGACTTTGCAATAATGGCTTTGCGTGCTGTTTCAGTCCCAAGGGGATCGGATACGACACCTTCGGAAGTAAAATTTATCTATAACCATTCAGATTCAAAATTTCTGATATTGGAAAATGTTTCTCAGCTTATAGAATTGAGTTCTGTGTTTACAGATGAAGACTGGCTGAGCGCAGAAAAAATATTTATCGTTGAATCAGGGGTACTGGATGCTGTTGATAAGAAACTTGGTAAAAAAGTCGTATTTTATGATTTCCTCATGCAGGAGGGGGAGATTGAATATGCTAAAGACCCTGACTTTGTGGATAGGAACAGGTCGAAAATTTTACCCGAAGATTTACTTACAATTGTTTATACTTCAGGAACTACCGGAAATCCTAAAGGTGTAATGCTGACACATGGTAGTTTTGTACAGAATGTTATTGCTAATACACCCCGATTGGAAATTGATCCTGAAAAAGGCGAGACTACAGTAGTTATGCTGCCTTCCTGGCATGTTTATGAAAGGGCTTTTGAGTACTGCGCTTTCTTTGCTGGAGTAACCCTTGTTTATTCTTCTCCTAAAAATTTTGCTGCTGACCTTAAAGAGGAAAAACCACAAATTTTGATATCAGTTCCAAGAGTATGGGAATCCATATATCAAAAACTAATAAAGACTCTAAGTAAGATGCCGGTTTCCAAACGTTATCTTATTTTTACTTTTATAAAAATAAATCAACTATACCTTTCCTCTGTTACTTATCTAAAGGGGGGATATCTATCTCTTAAAAAAAGATCAGCTTTGAAGCGGGTTATTGTTTATCTCTTCAATATAATACTTTTTATTTTATGCCTTCCTGGTCATTTTTTCGCATCGATCTTATTCAAGCCCTTTCGAGCAAGCGTTGGTGGCCGTTTGCGTGGGGCAACCTCGGCGGCAGGAGCTCTTCCGAAATATCTTGACGAACTATTTAATTCCATTGGTATTACCCTAATAAATGCCTATGGGATGACAGAATGTGCTCCTGGTATTCTTTCAAGAACTTTTGGAGTAAATACTTTTGGAACAATTGGCGTACCTTTCGACAATGTGAAGGTAGAAATTAGAAGAGATAATGGGAGTATAACTGATATTGGCGAAAAGGGGATAATTTTTACTACTGGTCCTCAGCTTATGCTTGGATATTATAAAAACCAGGAAGCCACGGATAAAGTTCTTGGAAAAGATGGGTGGCTGAATACAGGTGACATTGGAGTAGAAACCGAAAATGGCGAGTTTATTATTGTAGGTAGAGCAAAGGATACCATTGTATTAATGGGTGGAGAGAATGTAGAGCCTGAACCAATAGAGGATAAAATAAAAGAAAGCCTGTATATTGATCATGCTGTTCTTCTTGGACAGGATAGAAAGCAGTTAACGGCTCTTATTGCTGTGAATGAAGAAGAGCTTATGACTCTGGCAGGGGAGCTTAAGGTAGCAGATTATGAAATAAACACGGAAGGTGAGTTTTCTATTGAACATGATAGGATCTATTTCATATTGATGAAAGAGGTGAGCTCATTAATTTCAAGAGAACATGGATTTAAATC
>JAQIBN010000128.1 GCA_027859095.1 Spirochaetia bacterium
TTTATGGAAAACTGGAAAAGGATCAACTTCCTGAAATAATAGCAAAATTCAGAGATAAATAGAGGAACCTCCCAAGGAGAATTATAATGGCAACAAAAACACTAATGGATCTTCGAAAACTTAGAACGAATCATAAGGCCAAACTGGTATCGGAAAATCAGGAAGGTAAAAATATACAAATAATTGTAGGAAAGGGTACATGCGGAATTGCAGCAGGTGCTGAGAAAGTTTTTAACTCTATAACTAAAGAAATTGAAGAAAAAGAAATTAATAATATAACTGTAAAATCCGCCGGTTGTATGGGACTATGCTATGTTGAACCAACAATAAAAGTGATAATTCCAGGGAAACCGGAGACACTTTATGGAAACGTTGATAGTGAAACAGCCTATAAAATTATTGAAAGACATGCAATTTACGGCAGACCTGTAGAAAGTCATATTTTTGAAAAACCTGCAATTGATATTCTAAAAGAAGAAGAAAATGATAACATTGATTATAAGCAATATAGAATTGTTTTAAGAAACTGTGGTGTTATTAATCCAGAAAAAATTGATGAATATATAGCAAGGGACGGTTATGCTGCACTTGAAAAAGTTATTTTTCAAATGACTCCTAATGAAGTTATTGAGGAAATAAAAGTTTCAGGTTTAAGAGGACGGGGTGGAGCTGGTTTTCCTACATGGATGAAATGGAGTTTTTCAAAATCAGTTAAAAATGATAAAAAATATATAATATGTAATGCAGATGAGGGAGATCCCGGGGCTTACATGGATAGGAGTACTCTTGAAGGTGATCCTCATTCCGTACTTGAGGCAATGGCAATTGCAGGATACGCTATTGGTGCGGATGAAGGAATTATATACATACGGGCAGAGTACCCTCTTGCTATCAAAAAACTTGAAATTGCTATTGAGCAAGCAAGAAACTATGGGCTTTTTGGCAGTAATATTCTTGGAAGTAAATTTAATTTCGACTTTGAAATTAGACTCGGTGCAGGAGCCTTTGTTTGTGGTGAAGAAACTGCTTTAATAAAATCAATTGAAGGTGATCGTGGAATGCCAATTCCAAAACCACCCTTCCCTGCCATAGAGGGATTATGGGGGAAACCTACAATTATTAATAATGTTGAAACCCTTGCAAATATCCCTGTTATTATTAACAAGGGAGGTTCGTGGTTTGCAAAACTGGGAACAAAAAAATCAAAGGGTACAAAAGTTTTTGCATTGACCGGTAAAATTAAAAATTCCGGCCTTATAGAAGTACCAATGGGTACTACTCTTCGTGAAATTGTATTTGATATTGGTGGAGGAATTCCTGATGGCAAAGCTTTTAAAGCTGTGCAGACCGGTGATCCATCAGGAGGAGTTTTAACAGGCGATTTTCTTGATACACCAATAGATTTTGACAGTTTGATAGAAGTTGGTTCAATGATGGGTTCCGGTGGTATGATCGTCATGGACGAAGATGACTGTATGGTGGATATTGCAAAATTTTATCTAGAATTTTGTGTAGAAGAATCCTGTGGTAAATGTGCTCCATGTAGAATTGGAACAAAAAAAATATATGAGCTACTTGAGAAAATTTCCAAAGGTAATGGAGAACTATCTGATCTTCAAAAAATTAAGGATATGGGTGAAGCTATGGCAAAAGCTTCCCTCTGTGGACTTGGACAAACAGCTCCAAACCCTGTTCTTTCGGTTATCAAAGCATTTGAAGAAGAGGTCCTTGAGCATATTACTGAAAAAAAATGCCGTTCAGGAAAATGTAAAGATCTTGTTACCTACACTATTGATGAAGAAAACTGTATAGGATGTACAGTTTGTGCAAGAAAATGTCCCGTTAACTGTATAGAGGGAGAAAGAAAAGTTGTACATAAAATAGATCAGAGTCTCTGTATTAAATGTGGTGCTTGTTTTGAAGTCTGCAAATTCAATGCAGTTATTGTATCTTAGGCACTTTAAGGAGAATGTAAGTGAAAACTATAGAAATAAAAATCAATGGTAAATCCATTCAGGTTGAAAAAGGTACAACTATCCTGAAAGCAGCAATGATGGATGATGTAAAAATTCCAACTCTCTGTTTCCATAATGATCTTAACCCATGGGCTGCCTGTGGCATATGTGTTTGCAAAATTGAAGGATCTCCTAAGATGGTTCGTGCATGTGCAACAGAAGTAATGGAAGGTCAGAATTATATTACTCACGATCCGGAATTGATGGATATAAGAAGAACTGTTCTGGAGATGATTATTGCAAATCATCCAATGGAATGCCTTACATGTGGTAGAAATACAACTTGTGAACTTCAGGATCTGGCTGCTGATTTTGGAATTAGAGAGGTTCCTTATCATGCGGATGTTACAGAACTTGCCAGAGATGAATCTACTCCTTCTATTATTCTTGATCCAAGAAAATGTATTAATTGCGGCCGATGTACAATTGTATGTCAGAGCCTTCAAAACGTATGGGCTCTGGAGTTTTTGGAAAGAGGACATGAAACAAGAATGGCACCGGCAGGAGGGATTCTTCTTAATGAAAGCCCTTGTATTAAATGTGGTCAGTGCTCTGCTCACTGTCCTGTTGGTGCAATATATGAAAAAGATGAAACAAGAGAATTCTTAAATGCAGTAAGAGATAAATCAAAACATGTTTCTGTCCAAATTGCTCCAGCTGTTCGAGTTGCTCTTGGAGAAGCATTTGGTATGGAACCAGGAGCAATCGTTACTGGTAAAATTTATGCAGCATTAAGAAAACTTGGAGCTAATTCAGTTTTTGATACTAACTTTGCAGCTGACCTTACAATTATGGAAGAGGGATCTGAACTTGTTGACAGAATTAAAAATGGTGGTCTTTTACCTCAAATAACCTCATGCTGCCCAGCCTGGACTGATTACATGGAAAAATATGCCAGTGATATGATTCCGCATTTCTCAACGGCTAAATCTCCAATGATGATGCAGGGAGTTATGACCAATACATACTATGCAGAAAAAATTAATGTAGCACCAAAAGATATTTATACCGTTGCTATAATGCCCTGCACAGCCAAAAAATATGAAATTACCAGAGAATTTGCAAGACTTATTAAGTCTTCCGGAATTGATTTTGATAGTTTGGAAGATGAAAAAGCTGATAGTCCAATTGGAGATTACTCAGGTGCAGGAACTATATTTGGTGTAACCGGTGGGGTTATGGAAGCAGCTGTAAGGACTGCATACAAACTGGTAACAGATAAAGAACTTGAAAATGTTAATATTCATGCTGTAAGAGGTATGGATGGAGTTAGAAAGGGTTCTGTAGATTTTGATGGAACTGAGGTAAAAGTAGCAGTTGCTCATGGAATGGCACATGTGGAAGAACTTATGAATGAGGTTCGCATGGCAAAAGAAAAGGGTGAAGAACCACCATTTCATTTTATTGAAGTTATGGCCTGCCGGGGAGGATGTATTGCCGGAGGTGGTCAACCATATGGCACCACTGATGAAGTGAGAGCACAGAGAATTGCAGGTATTTATACAGATGATAAAAAATCTGTTGTAAGGAAATCTCATGAAAATCCTGAAATTATACAGATCTATAAAGAATTCCTTGAAAAACCAATGAGCCATAAGTCTCATAAACTATTGCACACTACTTATCAGAAAAGACCTCAATATACAAAATAATAAGATATAAAAAGGAGCTGTCAGGAATTCACTCCTGACAGCTTTTTTCATGCCTATAACTCACTTCTATTTAATTTGTTATGTATTTGTTGATATAGAGTAATAATATTTATTTTTTTGATATATTTTACAATTCATCATTGCATTTATCGTGAAAATAGTGCAATATTTAAGAGTAGAGGGTTAATACTTTAATACAATTACAACGTGTCTGCAAAATAATTTGTTTATGGGTGAACCTATGATTACATCAGGAACTAAAACCTTGGATATTGAAATACAGGGCCGCATACAGGGTGTTGGATTCAGGCCTTTCATATATAGACTCGCTTCTGACTATAATCTTTATGGTTGGGTAAATAACCAGACGAGTCATGTTAAAATACATGTTGAAGGAATAAAGAATAATGTTGATTCCTTTGTTAAGAATATCACTTTAAAAGCACCTCCAATATCCATAATAGACCATCTGGAAACCAGCATTTCAAACTTTGAGGCATATAAAGACTTTACAATTACTAAAAGCATTGATTCCTCAAATACAGTTACAGAAATAAGTCCTGATCTGGCAGTTTGCAGTGATTGTCTGGAAGATATTAAATCTGAAGACAGACGTTACGCATATGCTTTTACTAATTGCACCAACTGCGGACCCAGGTTTTCTATAATTAAAGATCTTCCATATGATAGGTCCAAAACTACTATGAAAGATTTTCAGATGTGCCCTGAATGTCAGGAAGAGTATACATCCCCTATGAACAGACGTTTTCATGCACAACCAAACAGTTGCAGTAAATGTGGACCATCTTATTCGATGGTAACTAATAAAGAAAAAATATTGGATATACACGCAATTCTTTTAGAAAGTACACGAATAATTCAGGCTGGTGGAATATTAGCTGTTAAAGGAATTGGAGGATTCCATTTTGCATGTGACCCCTTTAATCAAAAAGCCATAAAAAAACTTCGGGAAATCAAAAAAAGGGATAGTAAACCATTTGCAGTTATGTTTAGTTCTGTAAATGATATTCGTAAGTATGCTGATGTATCGAATAAGGAAGAAGAAAGTCTTAAATCTGTACAGGCCCCTATAATTATATTAAAGCAAAAATATAAAACAGTTAGCCCCTTCCCTTCTGAGCTGACAGCCGGCTTAAATTCAATAGCTTGTTTTCTCCCCTACACCCCATTTCATCATATGTTAATTGAAAAACTACATATGCATGCAATGGTTCTTACTAGTGGAAATATTTCCTGTGAACCAATTGAAATAAACAATGACCAGGCACTTCATAGATTTTTAAATCTATGTGATGGGGTTTTAACTTATAACAGAGATATTCAAAACAGAACTGATGACTCTGTAGTACGAGTAATAAATAGTAAAAAAAGACTATTTCGACGCTCCAGGGGCTGGGCTCCGGAATCCATAACGGTTAATGCAAATACCGATGGAATTCTTGCTACAGGTAGTGAACTGAAAAACTGTTTTTGCATTGGGAAATCAAATAAAGCTATTCTGAGTCAGCATATAGGCGGTTTAAAGAATCTTGAAACATTTGAGTTCTACAAGGAATCAATAAAAAGTTTCAAGAATCTATTCAGGTTTAATCAATCCCTAATAGCTCATGATCTTCATCCTGATTACCTGTCCACCAGTTGCTTTGATAATTCCAGAACTGAAAAAATAGCAATTCAACACCATCATGCTCATATTGCCTCATGTATGGCTGAAAATGCAGTTAGTGACAGGGTAATCGGATTTAGTTTTGATGGAACAGGTCTGGGTGATGATGGTCATATTTGGGGTGGAGAAGTTTTTATATGTAATTTTATAGATTATAAAAGGCATTTCCATTTCAAATACCTCCCTCAACCAGGAGGGGACAAAGCAGTAGAAGAACCATGGAGAATGGCCGTGTCCGCTCTTTACTCTTCTACTGGCAGGGAATTTTTAGGTATGGATCTTCCTTTTCTTAAACAGATTCCAATTTCTGATATTGAAACACTTCTGGATATTATCGACAAAGGGATCAACTGCCCCTTAACATCAAGCACAGGACGAATTTTCGATGGAGTTTCTGCATTGCTGGGGTTGTGTTCATATAGCAGCTTTGATGCAGAAGCCCCAATACGGTTGGAAGATGTTTTGGATCAAACCCAGGAAACTGATAAATTCTACCCATTCATTTTGGATAAAGAAATCAGCATGGCCCCGGCATTCAGGGCAATAACAGAAGATATTCTTAATAAAACCAATACAGGACTTATATCAGCAAAATTTCATAACACTATCGTAGAAATCATCTGTAGAGCAGCAATGTTTTTAAGATCTGAAACAGGCATAAATAAAGTTGCTCTTTCGGGTGGAGTATTTATGAACGGCTACCTTCTTGAAAATGCAGAAAAAAAACTTGCCTTACTGGAATTTGAAGTCCTCACCCACAGTAGAGTCCCTTCAAATGATGGGGGCCTCGCCCTGGGGCAACTTGCAATCGCCGCCCATACCAGAGAACAACGGAGAAAAGAATTATGTGTTTAAGTATTCCTGCAGAAGTCCTTTCTATAAACGGAGACATGGCCGAAGTCAGCGTTGGAGGAACAAAATACAATGCAAATATTGAACTAGTTGAAAATGTAAATATAGGAGATTTCATTCTTATTCATTCGGGATATGGAATAGCAAAAATAGATGAAGCAGAGGCAATGGATACCCTGAATCTCATGCAGGAGATAAAAAAAAAGGCTGGTCGCAAGTAAACTTGCTGCTCGGCAATGAGTCGTACCGGAAGAGCGAAGCGATGAGGAACGATCTCAGCATCCAAAAGAGCACTCGAAGGAGTTTAACAATTAAATTCATTGATGAATACAGAAATAAAAAACTCATAGATGAAGCAGTCGAGGCTATTCGAAATGTTTCCAGAAAAGAGGTTACATTAATGGAAGTGTGTGGTGGGCATACCATGTCTATACATAAATTTGGGATTCCATCTCTTCTTCCTAAAAATATAAAACTTCTTTCCGGCCCTGGTTGCCCTGTATGTGTTACTTCCAGAAATTTTATTGATGATACCCTGGAGTGCAGCAAGCAGGATGATATTATTCTTACTACTTTGGGAGATCTTATAAGAGTCCCTGGAACAGAAACATCATTATTTAAAGAAAAAGCCAGAGGTTCTGATATACGAATAGTATATTCCATCCTGGATGCAATAAAAATTGCAGAAGAAAATAAAGATAAAAAAGTTGTATTCCCAGGTATTGGTTTTGAAACTACAGCTCCTTTAAGCGCCACAGCTTTAATACAAACAAGGGATAAAGGACTGAATAATTTTTTTATTCTTAGTGCTCATAAAATAATGCCTCCTGTAATGACGGCCTTAATTGATGAAGGAGTTAAAATAAACGGATACATATGTCCGGGACATGTAAGTGTTATAACAGGAATACAAATTTATAAACCAATTGTGGAAAATTACAATCTTGGTTGTGTAGTTTCAGGGTTTGAACCTCTGGATATTTTGCAGTCAATTTACATGCTTATTAAACAGATAGAACAGGATAGTCCAGCACTTGAGAATCAATACAGTCGTGCAGTGAAACCTGAAGGGAATAAGAAAGCTTTAGAAATGATGTACAGGGTTTTTGAACCTATTGATGACTGGTGGAGGGGAATTGGAAACATTCTAAACAGCGGACTGGCTCTAAGAGAAGAATTTAAATCCTTTGATGCCCGTCAACTTTTCGACCCTCTCACAAGAATAGATTCAAATAAAGATATGGGATGTATCTGTGGTGAAATTCTCAAAGGATTAAAAACTCCTGCAGATTGCCCTCTTTTTAACAAGGCATGCACTCCTGTAGATCCTGTAGGTGCATGTATGGTTTCGGGAGAAGGATCATGTGCAACATGGTATAGATATGCAAGGGAGGCAGTATGAGCACAGATATTGTAACTCAGGATCATGGAAGTGGAGGGAAACTTACTCAGCACCTTATAAAAATGTTTTCAAAATATTTTGAAAATCCCGGAGCAGAAAGTATGACTGACTCTGCTGTGTTTGATACCGATACGGGTATTGCTGCTTTTACAACTGATTCCTATGTTGTTAACCCAATCTATTTCCCTGGAGGGGATATTGGAAAACTGGCTGTCTGCGGAACAGTGAATGACCTTGCAGTATCAGGAGCAAATCCAAGATATCTTAGCTGCTCATTTATTCTGGAGGAAGGCCTGGAAATTAGTGATCTGGAAGAAATTGTTAAATCCATGGCGAACACAGCTAAAGAAGCTAAAGTAAGAATTGTAACAGGTGACACCAAGGTAGTTGAGAGGGGTGCCTGTGATCGTATTTATATAAATACTGCAGGTGTAGGATTCTTAAAAGAGGAACACAGAAATATTGGATCAGCCAGGGATGTCAAAGCAGGAGATAAAATTCTTATAAATGGCAATATAGGGGATCATGGAGTGGCAGTACTATCAATACGAAATTCTTTTAATAATGATATTAAATCTGATTGTGCACCATTAAATGACTTAATCCAAACCTGCCTTTTGGTAAATGACAGCATCCATTTTATGCGCGATGCAACAAGAGGTGGTCTGGCAGCGGTACTGTCTGAACTGGCTGAAAAAGTAAACCTGGGTATATCATTAGATGAAAATGCAATTCCTATGGCAGAAAACACCCGGGGGCTCTGTGAATTTTTGGGCTTTGATCCCCTTCACCTGGCAAATGAGGGGAAAGTTATTATGGCAGCTGGAGAAGGCTGGGAAGATATACTTGAGGCTATGAAACGACATCCCCTTGGGAAAGAAAGCCGAGTTATTGGAACTGTTATTGACAAACACCTCGGTAAGCTTGTTCTTAAAACTGAAATTGGCGGAAGTAGAATAATTGATATCCCTGCAGGGATGCAGCTTCCGAGGATATGCTGATGCATGAACTGACAGTAGTATCCAATATTTTTAAAATTATTCTGGAAACTGCAGAAAAAAACAATCTTAGTAAAATTTCAAAAATCACCCTGAAAGTTGGAAGACAGAGACACCTGGCTCCTGACTTAATGAAGTTTGCATTTGATTCGGTATCAAAAAACACAATAGCTTATGGGGCATCCCTTGATATTGAGAGGGTTGATATACAAATGAAATGCAGGTCATGCGACATCGATTTCACAGTAAAAAACAATACTTATCTCTGCATAGCTTGTGGATCTGCAAACCTTGAAACTATAGCTGGCAAAGATTTATTAATAGAAAGCATTGAAGGGGAGGTTTAATGGAAATTGCGATTATGAAAGCAGTTCTGGAAGAAAATGATGACAGAGCAAGAGAAATAGAAGGACTGCTCAAAGAAAAAAAAGTTCTACTTTTAAATCTAATCAGCTCACCAGGTTCAGGTAAAACGACATTACTGGAAAAAACCCTGGAACATTTAAAGGATAAATATTCCATTGCTGTTATAGAGGGGGATATTGCAACAGCCAGAGATGCTGAACGTCTGGAAAAATACCAGATACCACTAGTGGTTATAAATACTGACGGAGCATGTCATTTAAATTCTATGAGTATTAAGAATGCTCTTGATAAATTTAATCTTGATAACCTGGATTTAATTTTTGTTGAAAATGTGGGAAACCTGGTATGTCCTTCAGAATTTGATATTGGAGAATCTGCAAAAATAGCAATATTAAGTACTGCTGAAGGGGATGACAAACCTGAAAAATATCCACTTCTCTTTCGGGAATCTGAATTAATGATCCTTAATAAAATAGATTTAATTCCTTATACAAATTTTAATAAAAAATCCTTTTATAAGGATCTTGAAAAAATAAATAAAGACCTTCCGGTAATCGAGACATCATGCACTAAAAATGAAGGTCTAACGAGTTGGTTCGAGTGGATCGGACAAAGAATTAAAGATGGAGGTAAAAGTTAATGACTACTGTATTTAACAAACAGTCAACAAAAGATGCTGTCTTCGATGGTCTGGAAAAGGCTCTTGGTGACTATAAAATCGCTGCAATAACCAAAAAGGAGGGAAAGGTTCTTTTTGATTATGTAACTGATGTTAGAAAAATAGAACAGGAGTATACACCAACAGTGCTATCTCCAAAAAAATTCTTCTTCCCCCAGGAAGAAGTTATATTGGAGTATACCTTCGATGGAAAAGTTAGTGCTAAAACAAATCCTGAAAAAATTGTTCTCTTTGGAATCAGACCCTGTGATATTTCCGGAATGAAAATGCTGGATGAAGCATTTTCAGAAAGTCATGGAGATCCCAACTATCTTTCAAAGAGGGAGAATTCTGTATTAATTGGAATAGACTGTAAATCAGTTTGTGATAAAGATGCATTTTGTTACAGGGTCAACTCACAGAACCCAGAAACTGGATTTGACATAATGCTCCATGATATTGGAAACGATTATTCCATGACAGTTGTTTCCGAAAAAGGTAAAGAATTTGCTGAAAGTTATTTTGACTCAGAAATCTTCGATTATGCAGCTTATGCAAAATTCAATATTGAAAAAAAGGAAGCTTTTGCAAAAGCTGGAGGACCTTTCGAAGATCTTGATATACTGCCGGAAATATTCGAAGAAAACACAAATCATAAAATTTGGGAAACAGAAGCTGAAAGATGTTTAAGTTGCGGTTCCTGTATTATGGTCTGCCCCACTTGCTACTGTTTTGATGTTATAGATGAACTGGCACTAAGTATGAAAGTTGGAGACCGGCTCCGTCGTTGGGATGCCTGTATGCTCAGAAGTTTTGCCGAAGTTGCCGGTGGAGAGAACTTCCGGGAAGAAGTGACAAACAGAGTAAAACATAGAATAAACAGAAAGTTCAACTTTCTCATGAAAAAACATAATCAGGCAGTTTGTATTGGATGCGGTAGATGTGTTAGAGCATGTCTTGCAGATATCTCACCAGTAACTATTGTTGAAGAGCTTACAAAAACAAGCAGAGCTCTTAAACTTGAACAGAGAAACGATGATCTCTATCTGCCGGAAAAGGTAACTATTACAAAGGTTGAAAAATTTACTGATAATGAAAAGTTCTTTGAAGTTGAGTTTGATAACGGAAAAAGTCTGGGACATGAACCTGGACAGTTTGTTCAGCTCTCTATTCTGGGGATAGGAGAAGCTGCAATATCTATTTCATCCCCCCCCAGTTTTGGAAGCCGTTTTGAGATGGTAGTAAGAACTGTAGGAGATGTTACAAGGAAACTACATACTCTGGGAAAGGGTGATAACCTGTTTATCAGGGGTCCATTCGGTCATGGCTTTGATGAACAGATACAAAAAAAGATGGAGGGAAAACACATACTCTTTATAGCAGGGGGTATTGGTTATGTACCCCTTAGATCATTGATTAACTTAACTCTTAAACACCCTGATAAGTATAAAAAAATATCCATTTTGTATGGTTGCAAGACACCGGGAGATCAAATGTTCAAGGATGAACTTCAGTATATTTCTTCACTGGGAGGTAATATCGAACTTCTGGAAACAGTGGATATCCCGGATGATAAATGGTTGAAGCAATCAGGGGTAATTACAGAGCTGATACCAATGTCAAAATTTGACCATCTGAATACTATAGCAATTATATGTGGCCCCCCTGTCATGTATAAGTTTGTTATTCAAACACTGAAAAGAAACAAATTAACAACAGATAATATGTATGTTTCTCTTGAAAGGAGAATGAAATGCGGAGTGGGAAAATGCGGTCACTGTCAGATTGAAGATTTATATGTGTGTCAGTGTGGACCTGTTTTCAGGTTCTCTGATATTGAAGATAAAGAGGAGGCACTATAATGAGTAAACCAAAAGTAGCTTTCTTTGACTTTACATCCTGTGAAGGTTGTCAGCTGGCAATTTTAAATTTGGAAACAGAACTGCTGGAACTTCTGGACATCATAGATATTGTAGAGTTTAGAGAAGCAATGAGTGAAAAATCCGATACCTATGATATTGCAGTTATAGAAGGAAGTTTTTCGAGGGACAAAGATCTTAAGAGACTAACAAAGATAAGAGAGACTGCAGGAGTAGTAATTGCACTGGGCGCCTGTGCTCATATTGGAGGAATAAACAGTCTTAGAAATAACCAAACAAGGGAAGATGTTCAACGAATAGTATACCCTGATAATCCAACTTTATATGAAACCAATAAAAAAGCTCTTCCTATATCAGGAGCAATCAAGGTAGATGCCTTTGTTCCCGGTTGCCCTGTGGATGTAAAAGAGTTTGTTAAGGTTGTTAAAAATCTTGTTCTTGGTAAAGCACCAGGCCTGCCTACCTACCCTGTTTGTGTTGAATGTAAAATGAATGAAAACGTCTGTGTATATGAATATGGAAAAACATGTCTTGGACCCATAGTCAGAGCTGGATGTAATGCTGTATGCACATCAAACGGTGGAGTGTGTATCGGATGCAGGGGATTAATACCAAATCCCAACATAAATTCCCAGAAAGATATTATGGAAAAATATGGTCTTAATATGGACTTAATACTGGACTCCATGAATCTCTTCATGACTGAAGAAAACAAGGCTGGTCAGGAGCAAGCTCCTTGCTCGCCTATGCCACCAAAGGAGGCAGCAAATGGGTGAAACAATTAAAATAGATGTAAACCATATAACCAGAGTAGAAGGTCATGGTGATATAAAAATAGATGTGGAAAACGGAGTAGTAAAAGAATGTAAGCTTGAAATAGTAGAAGCTCCCCGCTTTTTCGAAGCTATGCTTAAGGGACGTCATTACTCTGAGGCAGCAATAATCACTTCTAGAATTTGCGGAATATGTTCAGTAGGTCATCAACTTGCTTCAGTAAGAGCTACAGAAGATGCATTCGGAATAGAATTAACAAAACAGAACAGACAACTTAAAACTTTACTTGATATGGGCCAATACTTTGAGTCCCATGTACTCCATGTATACTTCCTTGCTGTTCCCGATTTTGTTGGAGCACAATCAGTTTTTCCACTGATATCTACACACAAAGATGTTGTTCTTTCTGCTTTAAAACTGAAAAAACTTGGACATGATATTGGAGATATGATTGCAGGTCGGCTTGTTCATCCAATAGGAATAATTCCTGGTGGTTTTACAAAGATGCCTACTGTCGAAAAGCTGGAAGAAATACTTCAGAGAATTAAGGACGCCAGGGGAGAACTTCTAAATGGAGTTGCTCTTATTAAGACTTTAACACTACCAGATTTTACCAGGGAGACAGAGTATATATCTATGTACAGAAAAGGGGAATATGCTTTTATCGATGGGAATATATTTTCCAGTGATAAAGGAGAGGTATCTTACAAAGATTACCGTAAAGTGACAAACGAGTATCTTGTTCCTCACTCCACTGCAAAACGTGCAAAGTTCAGCCGAAACTCATATATGGTTGGAGCTTTGGCAAGGTTTAATAATAATTATGAATGGCTGAGTGATACAGCTAAAACTGTTGCTGAAGATATTGGTATTAAACCTATATGTTATAACCCATATTTAAATACAGTTGCTCAAATGATTGAGCTTGTCCATATAATTGATGAATGTGAATCTATTATTAAAGATATGCTCTCCTCTGGATTGAAAGTTGAAGCCCCTGTGAAACCAGTTCTAAAAAAATGTACAGGTGTTGGTGCCGTTGAAGTTCCAAGAGGAATTCTTTTTCATGAATATACCTTTGATGAGAAGGGATATATAACTGAGGCAAACTGTGTAATTCCAACAGGTCAGAATCTGCAGAACATTGAAGATGATATGAAAGCAATTGTTCCTGCAGCTCTGGGAAATAGAACAAGAGAAGAGTTAACCCTGGATATGGAGATGCTGGTTAGAGCCTATGACCCATGTATTTCATGTTCCTGTCATCTGCTGGATGTTGAATTTATAAATGACAACAAGAAATAAAAAAGAAACCCTTATTCTCGGTGTAGGAAATCCCCTGCGCCGGGACGACGGGATAGGTCCAGAAGTTATCCGCTTACTTACAGAAGAAAAAACAAAAAAAAATAGAATGTATGAGTTGCCCTATGATGTTGATCTTCTTGATGGAGGAACAGACGGACTGGGGCTTATTGAATATTTAAAAGAATATAAAAAAGTAATTATTATTGATGCTGTGGAAATGAAATTGGCTCCAGGAACAGTTAAGGTTTTTACCCCCGAGGAAGCTGTCATGACTATAAAAGCTGATGCTCTCTCAACCCATGGATTCGGAATTGCAGAGCTTATTAAACTTGCGAAGGGACTGGATTTTAATCTGGAACTTGTTATCGTTGGTATTCAGCCGGAGGATGTCAGTTACGGGGAGGGATTGTCGAAAGCTGTTGAGCTTGTAATAAATGATTTATTAGGAACAATAACAAATATTATTCACCCTGAAACAAATAAAATACAATAATTCTGTTGTAACTATGTAAATTGTCATCTATACTTACAATATGCATAGTTATATAGAAAGAGAACTTAGCACCAGGGTGCTGCAAGATCTTGCTTACTTTCCCGTCACAGCAGTGCTGGGTCCTAGGCAATGCGGTAAATCAACACTTATAAAAAAATTGTTTGCTAGCATGAAAAATGCAGTTTATCTTGATCTTGAATCGCCTGAGGATCTTACCAAGCTGGAGAACCCTGAATATTTCTTTAGACTTAACACGGATAAACTAATATGCCTGGATGAAATTCAAAGAAGACCTGACCTTTTTCCTGTTCTACGAAGCATTATTGATAGAGACAGAAAACCCGGGCAGATTCTAATTTCAGGTTCAGCATCTCCTGCTCTTCTTAAACAAAGTTCAGAATCTCTTGCAGGTCGTATTTCCTATGAATACCTTACCCCTTTTACTATAAACGAAGTAGAAAAGAATAGTTCACTTGAAAATCTCTGGTTGAAAGGTGGGTTTCCTGACAGCCTACTGGGAGATAACATCTTTTCCTGGAAATGGAGAGTCAACTTCCTTATAACATTTATAGAAAGAGATCTTCCTCAATTAGGTTATAATATCTCCTCCCAAAATTTAAATCGCTTTCTTAGTATGGTTTCTCATACTGCAGGACAGATACTAAATCGTTCAAAACTCTCTGAATCTCTGGGACTCAGCCATAATACAATATCATCTTATATTGATATTTTTACACAAACATTTCTTATTAGAACCCTTCTCCCAGTATCAGCTAATATAAAAAAAAGACTTATTAAGTCTCCAAAAATTTATATAAGAGACACAGGACTACTGCATAAACTTTTGGGGATACAAACATTTAATGATTTACTGGGTCATCCCTCTGCTGGTTCGTCATGGGAGAGCTTCTGCATCGAGAATATCCTTGCGACCGTAGACTTTGATAATGCAGGATTTTACAGGACCTCAAATGGAACAGAACTTGACCTTGTTTTAGAAATAGGGAAAAGAAAAATTGCAGTTGAGTTTAAAATGTCAACAGCTCCAAAAATTACAAAAGGGTTCTGGAATGGACTTGAAGATCTTTCTGTTACAGAATCCTGGATTATTTGCCCAACTCAAGAAGAATATAATATTAGTGACAGAATTATAGTTACCAGTCTCTCTTTATTTATTAAACATATGACTTAAATATTATCATCTATGCTTTGAACAATAGATAATATTTTCAATTGATCAAGACATTCTTTATCTAGTTGTTTTTCAAATTCATATGTTAAATCTATTTTGTCTGTGCCTTCCGTGAAGTGCCATGCAATGAGAGGATCTTCTGTAAGTTCTTCACTTGCAACTTCGTCAATTTCTTTGGCATCAGCATATACAGTTAAATCTGGGATGTATATAATTCGAACAGAGTCAAGAAGTTTTATTCCTTCAACTTCTGTTTCAGGAGTTAAGTAAAATGCTTTAATGGGTAGTTCTGTATCTGATGTATATGTTGAAACGGAAACGTTTTTTACTCCACCTTGATATGTTAGAGAACCTTCTGTTGAAAGCGGATTGTTTGAAGCAATAACTTTTACAATTGGAAGTATGCAATATTACCTTTTTCATCATTATATACTGAATTTTCACAATCATCTATAGTTCTGCCGTTATTAAATGAAACGCCGTCACAATCAGTATCAACAGTGTTATCCATTACTTTCTTAGAACCAAAATTAATATCAAGTTCATTAGCTTCAGCTTCAATTCTGAGTGTATAATCTTAATTTTCTACATTGAAAAATGTTTCTCCATTTGAAAGTTCTGTATAATCACTAGGAGCGTTATACTTTGCAATACGAGTAATAGAAACAGGTTCAGGAAGTGGAATAGGATCGCATTGATCACAGCTAGTTAAACCGAAAAAAACTAAAGCGATTATTGTAAAATTACGAATAATTTTAAAAAACTGTCCAGAAGTAACTAATTTCTTAATATTAACATTTTTCATATAATGTGTATTTTAACCCATTACAGGTAAAACACCTTGACTTTTTTCTCTATTAATATTTTTTGGTAGGTAATAATCATTGTACTATAGAATGGAGATTGATAAACTGGAACAATCCAATATTTGACAAAATATCTGATAAGTATTACCCTGGTATTACCTTTTAAAGTACCTGGAGTTATAATATGAGAACTGTCACTCTAAAAACAGATGCCGCTTTTTTTGAAAAACTTACCAAATTTTCTATGGAATTGCACATTACAAAGAGTGAATTTATTCGCAGGTCAGTATCAGAATATGAAAAATTTATTATTAGAGAGAAGTTAAAAGCTCACATCCTGGAAGCTTCACTTAAAGTAAGAAAAGCTAATATGAATATTATGAAAGATTTTGATGCAGCTGTCGGTGATGGGCTTGAAAATGTTTGAACGGGGTTCAATCTATCTGGCACAATTATATCCGGCAAAAGGTGCAGAACCTGGCAAAACCCGCCCTATTCTTATTCTGCAAACTGGTATTGCTAACTAAATCAATCTGCAGTCGTATAATTTAAACTTGGTATCATCACTCATAATATGATATTTATTTGCAATACTCTGAGCAATGAGCATCCGATCGAAAGGATCTTTGTGATAAAAGGGCATATTTTTTAGTAAAACTGCATCTTTTGCTTTAAAATCGAGGAATTCAAAACCACTCGCTTCAACCATTTCAATAGGATCAAAGTCGAAATCTAGCTTATTAATGGAAGATTTTATCATGATTTCAGCTATGCTTATCGAACTTATATATATTGTATTGCTTAGAGTTTTAATTTCCGAAAGATTGCCGGGGCTTATCTTCTCGGGATTGGATAGGGACCATAGGAAGACATGTGTATCGAGTATAATTTTCACTCATCTTTCCCGTAGAACATCTCATTTATTTCTAAATCTTCATCCAGGAAGCTATCAGGAACAGTAAACTTACCTTTCAGTAGGCCAATTTTCCTTTTCCCCTCGGGTTTATGAGGTACTAAATCTACTAGAGGTAGATTATTTTTAGCAATTACTACTTTTTCACCGTGGTATACCATATCGACAAGTTTAGATAAATTTGTTTTTGCATCTGAGATATTTACTACCATAGATTAATCTCCTAGTCTATTGTACCAATTTAAACCAGATAGGTCAAATTGAACATAAAATATCTTTTTAATAACTTAACCTGGTTGTGAAATAATAAGAATAATAAGAAGACCCTTGTCTCAACTATGCATCAAATGCTAGACTATCCAAACCCAAACCGGTTGAAAAGAAGGGATTACCCTTAAATAACCAGGGAAAATACAACCCTTACTGCAGAATATATAATTGACAGGAACCACTAAATTTTCTTTCTCTGGAGTAGATAATGCAACCGGGATTTCATGAAAAAAAACTCAGATCTAACATAACTAAAAACTATATCTTCATTGGATTAACAACACTGGATCTCACCCGAGGTTTATGGATGATCTATCTGTTCACCCGGGGGTTTTCTCTTGTTGAACTGGGAATACTGGAAGGTGTTTTTCATTTAACAACATTTATTATGGAAATTCCCACAGGAATAGTAGCAGATCTTTGGGGGCGGAAATTAAGCCGTGTTTTAGGAAGAATTGTCTTCCTAATAAGCCTGGGAATAATGTTCTGGAGTTACAGTTTTACCCTGCAGTTAATTGGTTTTGTATTAACAGCCATTGGATATAACCTGGGAAGCGGCGCAGGTGAAGCACTACTTTATGATTCTATGAAAGAGCTAGGTATCGAGGCACAGTATAAAAAAACAGCAGGAAAAAATAATTTTGTTGATTGGATGGGTGGTATACTCAGCTTTTTAATTGGTGGCTATTTTGCAGTTCACCTGGGTTATACCTGGGTTTTTATCCCCTCTATGTTTATTTGCATTGTTTCAATTCTAGTAACTTATAGCATGCAGGAACAGTTATGTATGGGGTTTATTTATGGCTAACAAGAAAAAGTACAAAAACGTAAGGAACAGGCATGTTCCCTACGTTTCTATTCTCAACAAATTTCTTTTAAATCATTTTTAGAAGTTTGTGACCATATTATTCCTGCCATGATCGTATTTCGTTATCCATCTCTTTTTCAGAAATGATATTACCACTTTTTATATCTTCCAACCCATTTTGAATTTTTTGCTTTACATACAATTCATACTGAATATCTTCTAAAGTACAATTTGAAGGAAGATTTTTTATCATCTCAATAGTAGATTCTCTTACACTTAACATATATAACCTCCTATCAAATATTATTCTATCTATTATATTTAGTCAATTTCCCTCAGCTCTTGAAAATATAGCTCATTATAATTTAAATCAGGATGTATACCAAGACGGGTAAGGCTGAAATCGAACCGTACAGGATCAACAGGATCATATTGTTTTAGGGCTTCGGTAATTTCTATTGCAGTTTTCATATCTGCAGCTTTTCTCTTAGTAAATCCAAGTATCTGACTTATCTGCATCATATGGGTATCCAAAGGAATAATAAGAATATTTTTGGGAATATCCGCCCAAATCCCAGGATCAATATCATCCTTTCTAACCATCCACCTTAGAAACAGATTTAAACGCTTACAGGCACTCCCCTTATCAGGATCGGGTAAAACTCTTTGACCACTGGGTATTTCAGCTGTTAATTTGGAAACAAAAAAAGAAAGACTAGCCAATGAATCCCGGTCTGTTTTTTTTACACCTACAAGAAAACAATTGTGAAGTGAACCAAATTCACTTATAACTTTTTTTATCCCTATAAGAAAATCTATAAGACCACTATCGGTATAAAACCTGTATTTAAAACCGGAAAAAGCAAGTTCCAGATCTTTTCGATTCAGGTTTATAAGATCTTTTTTTGGAGACTTTAATACTTTAAGAATTACTTCCACAACCTGAAGAATGCTCTGAACCCGTCCTATTGCAAAAGAAGATGCAATTAGGGCAACAATTTCCATATCCTCTGACTTTAGATAATTATTCAAATATTCAAGAGGGTCTGGATGAATAAATTCCGGTTTATGATACTTTTTAAAAATTGAATCTAAAAGTATCCTTGTTTCATCAGAATAAGAATGCATAGAGCTCTGATTTAGGAGTGAGAATTGCCATTACAGCTAATACATAAACCTGTATATTCAATATTTAGATTTTGTATAGTTCTACCATTATCCCAATTATCAGGTTTATCTGAAAATAGAGATTTATTTATTTCAAAAGGAAGATCCTCAATGGATCCACATTTAACACAACGGAAATGAGGGTGAGGATTGATAACAGGATCAAACCTTTTAATACTACCTCCAATCTCCAATTTCGTTATTGCCCCAGATTCAGACATTATATCCAGATTTCTATAAACAGTTCCAAGACTTATTCTTGGAAGGAATTTCCGGACTTCTTCATAGATAGTATCAGCACCAGGATGATCCATATGTTCACTAAGAACCCTGAGTATTACATCTCTTTGTTTAGTTTTTCGCATTTTAATTCCTTCCACATAATAATAATGATTATTATTAATAATAATAACAGCTTAGATTTACCAAGTCAATTAAGAAGATACTTAATTTTAGACGAATTACTCGATAACTACTTTATTTAGCAACTCAATTATTTACTAAATAAGATTGTAGGAGAGATAATATTATTTTATAATAATTTAAGAGGTAGATATGATACATAAATTTAATGGAATGACTCCTAATATAGAAAAATCAAATTTTGTAGCGGCAAGTGCAGAAATAATTGGAGATGTAAGCTCAGAAGAAGGTAGTTCTATCTGGTATAACAGCACCTTAAGGGGTGATATTGCACCTATTACAATTGGGAAAAATAGCAATGTTCAGGATAATTCTGTAATTCATGTGGGGCACGATGTTCCTACCATAATTGGTGATAATGTAACCATTGGACACAGGGTACTGCTACATGGATGTACAATTGAAGATGGATGCCTTATAGGTATGGGAGCAATAATCCTTGATAATTCGGTAATTGGAAAAGAAAGTATAGTAGGAGCTGGTGCTCTTGTTACTATGGGGAAAAAATTCCCACCCCGCTCTCTTATTTTGGGAAGTCCTGCAAAAGTTATTCGATCCCTGACAGATGAAGAAGTTGAAGGAAGTAAAAAAAATACCGAATCCTATGTAAAGATATCCATGGAATATTAACTTTTTATGGGGAGAGTCAGTGTTTATATTATATCCTGATAATTTTGTCTACCATATAACACACGCATAATTATAACTTTTTTATCATTCTCATCCACAATATAGAAAGAAATATAATTTTTTATAATCAACTTTCTGTATCCTTTTTTCTTTAGATTAATATCTTCAACATAACTGCATGAAAATGGGAATTCCTTTAATCTGAGAATGCTTCTTTCAATCTCATCCAGTAGATTTATCGCTGCAATTTCATTATCAAAATTACCAGCAATATATTTATAAATTTAATCTAAATCTTCTGAT
>JAQIBN010000168.1 GCA_027859095.1 Spirochaetia bacterium
CGTATAGGCAGCTTAGAAAATTATTGAAAGCGGTCGCCACAAGCACACTAGGTTGACTGCCGTATAGGCAGCTTAGAAAGTACCATTGTTGCAACTATAGAAGCTTTCAGTGTTGACTGCCGTATAGGCAGCTTAGAAATCGCAAGAATGATCGACGGAGTGCTTGTCCTCGTTGACTGCCGTATAGGCAGCTTAGAAAACGTTCATTATTAGTTATAGATTCACTTCTAAGTTGACTGCCGTATAGGCAGCTTAGAAACTCGACTTTATCCGGCTCTGATAATTTCATTTGTTGACTGCCGTATAGGCAGCTTAGAAAAGCAGGCGGAACTTATTCTTATGCTACTATCTGTTGACTGCCGTATAGGCAGCTTAGAAATGGATAAGAAACTTTCTCTTTTCCGTAGAAGAGTTGACTGCCGTATAGGCAGCTTAGAAAAAAACTCGTCGACATCTCATCGGCTGCCTGATGTTGACTGCCGTATAGGCAGCTTAGAAAGCCGAAAGGAATTAGAACCGTGTCACCCTCTCGTTGACTGCCGTATAGGCAGCTTAGAAAGATGCAAAAGAAAAAGAAAGTACAGCAATTGTGTTGACTGCCGTATAGGCAGCTTAGAAAAAGTGCAAACCTCATTACAAAAGTAACAAAGTGTTGACTGCCGTATAGGCAGCTTAGAAAATTGAGGATAAAATGAGATATTTATTTACGAATGTTGACTGCCGTATAGGCAGCTTAGAAAATAAGACTCTCCCTCAATAGTAATTATTGCTTCGTTGACTGCCGTATAGGCAGCTTAGAAAAGCTAACACGGGAGCCGTTGCGGTATAAGTATGTTGACTGCCGTATAGGCAGCTTAGAAACATAAAATGGAGCCATTAGAATAGGTTTTTCTGTTGACTGCCGTATAGGCAGCTTAGAAATATATGAGTTATTTAGTAGCTCAGGAATTCCCGTTGACTGCCGTATAGGCAGCTTAGAAACTGGATAAAACAAAACAGAAATCTAAGACTATGTTGACTGCCGTATAGGCAGCTTAGAAATTTAATATATCAGCACTGCAAAATGGACAAACGTTGACTGCCGTATAGGCAGCTTAGAAAGTGACAATCTCAGAGCCGAACAGCACCGACCCGTTGACTGCCGTATAGGCAGCTTAGAAATCCAGCAGGTCAACATATTATTATTACACGTTGTTGACTGCCGTATAGGCAGCTTAGAAATGTATAAGGAATCCAAACTTTACCACGTTTCAGTTGACTGCCGTATAGGCAGCTTAGAAAGCCTCAATTTGAAAGGTTACAAAGCCTAAAGTGTTGACTGCCGTATAGGCAGCTTAGAAAATGTATAAAAATACATTTGCAATGTCAGAATTGTTGACTGCCGTATAGGCAGCTTAGAAATATACAAATGGCTATTAACAAACTACGCAAAAGTTGACTGCCGTATAGGCAGCTTAGAAAAATATAACAGTCACCTTCACATCCAATACAAAGTTGACTGCCGTATAGGCAGCTTAGAAAAGTGTAAAAGTATCCCTATAAGCCTTATGATTGTTGACTGCCGTATAGGCAGCTTAGAAATAAAACAGGGGTTACTATTGTATCAAGTGTATTGTTGACTGCCGTATAGGCAGCTTAGAAACAACCAGATACAAATTCTCTATCAGCTAAAAATGTTGACTGCCGTATAGGCAGCTTAGAAAAACGAAATGCAGAGTCATTACGAAGATTGTGAGTTGACTGCCGTATAGGCAGCTTAGAAAACTCATTAAAGAAATTATTTCTGACCCTGCATGTTGACTGGCGTTTAGGCAGCTTAGAAATGATATAATGGAGTACAAAACCCTGAGACAAAGTTGACTGCCGTATAGGCAGCTTAGAAAAAAAAATAGAGGGCGTAAACCGTCCTCTGTTAGTTGACTGCCGTATAGGCAGCTTAGAAAAGCCTTAGAATTTATTTAATTCATCATTTTTTGTTGACTGCCGTATAGGCAGCTTAGAAAAACACAAAAACCCATTACCAAATATGTTATATCGATCTTTGGCTAAAATTCTTTATGTAAACGGTCAGGTCGTTACACAAAATATTGATAAAGTAAATGAAAACTTTATTGAGAATTTCAGAAGCATTACCAATGAAGATAAAGAAGTTGGGTTCATATATATTCTGAAATCAAAAAGTAACGATGAAAGAATTAAATTAATACAGAATCTTTACAAAATTGGTTATTCAAAAACAGACGTTATAGAAAGAATAAAAAATGCAGAAAATGAACCCACTTATTTAATGGCTACTGTCAGAATTCAAGGAGCATGGAAATGCTTTAATATGAATCCACAAAAATTAGAACAGCTTCTTCACAATTTTTTTGGAAACTCCTGTTTGGAATTAGATATATTTGATAAAAAAGGGAAAAGGCACACTCCACGAGAATGGTTTATCGCACCCCTAGAGGTTATTGAACAGGCAATAGAATTAATAATAAATGGAAAGATTGTAAACTATAAATTTGATGCAGAAAATATGACTATATTAGGAAAGTAAATCAGATTTTGCTTGCAGGTTCTTTCATATAGCTAAAAAAGCCAATAAATTTGTAAAGTGTCTACTCTTTATCAAGAACACTCAATTTAAATCTTTTCTATCACAACATAATTGATCACTTTACCCTCATTTGTAAATATTAAGGTTTTGACGGCCGCATATAATCAAAAATAAACGGGCTGACAATCTTTTCTATTTTGCATTATAATGTAATTATATGGAAATATTATCAATAATAGTCATTGTTTTTATAATTGTTCATTTCTTTTCATTCAGAAGGGTTAAAAGAGATATTATTTATTTAAATAACCGTATTTCGGATATTGAATCATCTTCTGTAGATGAGGATTTGAAACCCAATCCTGAAGAGAACATACAATCAGAGTTACCTGTAGAGGTTCAGAAGGAAAAAACATTAGAATCTGTTTCTCCTGATATATTATCTGAACCTGTGTTATCTTCTTCTTCTTCTTCTCCAAACAAAAACAATAAACGAAAAGCAATAATACTATTTAAAAAGTTCGAACATGTTTTTATCGAAAGCTGGATAGCCGTCATAGCTGTTGTAATTTTAGTTGCAGGGATTAGTTTTTTTGGGGTTTGGGCCTCTACCAGAATATCTCCTGTTTTCAGGTTTTGGTTGATTGTTGGATCAGCAATGATAATTGGTGGATTATCAGTTTTTGCAGGAAGGTATGAAAAATTTCAATCCTTGTCAGTTTGGCTTAGAAGTGCAGGAGCTGCTGTCTATCTTTTTGCAGCACTAGGGGCAGGTGGAATTCCAGGAATACAATGGATTGAATCACCTCTAATGGCATTATTGATGCTCATTTCCGGTATATTGGTGAATACTCTGCTGGCCTTTATTGGTAAAAAACAGGTTTTTTCTTCTCTTCATATTGTTTTGGGTATTGTTGCAGTTTTCTAATAATTGTACTTTTTATCGAAGTGCCTGTAACCATCCTACCTTTAGTGTTTATGGTTCTTGCAATTTCTCTGCTTCTTTTTGGACTTTTATTAAATAAAAATTTATCCAGACTAAGGATTATTTCGGTAGTTCCAGCCTGGATTTCTGCGTTTTTAATTGCTTTTGTCACCAGTCCTTATTTAATAAGTTCATTATCTTATACTGATACTGCCTGGATCACGAGTGCAATAGGAATATTGTTACAGTTTATTTATCTGGCACTTTTTCATTTTACCCATAAGTCAGATGAAATAAGGTTGCCAGTTAAACTACTGGGATTAGAAAAAATAATAAATAAACTGGTATCCGGGGAAAATATTTTTCTCTATTATCCTGTATTCTTATCTGTACTTTTCTTTCTTATCTGGTCGTTTAGCGGAGCTGTATTAACGGCTTTAATTAGTTTAGAATCTTTGTTGATTTTAGTTTTGAGTATTGTAGTTAAAGAAAACTCTTTCAGATACACAGCATTAGGGGGGATATTAGTAAGTATAGTCAGACTGGTGTTTATTGATTTAAGGGGATCTGAAATATTTGTTAAGGCAATTGCATTTATATTTGTTGCAATAATTATGCTGCTGATGAATGTGCTTTATAATAAATTTAAAAGCAGGATAGAAAAAAATACTGATTAGAAATGATTTATCATAATATTTCTATAAAAATTCGATGAAATACGCTTGTAAAATGAGTAGTTATGGTATACTTTTTAAACTATGAATAGCTTTGAGTATAATCAAAGTAAAAGTGTTTCAAATTATGAGAAACATGGGATTAACTTTATTGAGGCACAGAATCTTTGGAATGATCCTGAGTTTGTCGAGGTTATGGCTCATTCGGAGAAAGAGCCACGAGCATTGGTGATCGGTCTTATTGGTGAAAAACACTGGACATCTGTAATAACTTATCGAGGTGAAAATATTCGAATTATTTCTGTAAGGCGTTCCCGTAAATCGGAGGTAGAATTATATGAAAGCTGAAGATTTTGACAAAAAATTTGATGATAATGAGATTGATATTATTGAAGATCTCGATTTATCGACCCTGAAACGGCCAAATCAAATGCAGAAAAGGATTAATGTTGATTTTCCTTCCTGGGTAATTGATTCTCTGGATAAAGCAGCCAGAAAAGTTGGAGTTACGCGACAATCCATAATAAAGGTTTGGTTGGTTGAACGACTCGAAGCCGAGGCTACTAATAATATATATGTTCATGATTCTTCGGGGCAAAAAAAGTATACAGTTAAATAGTAATGGAAATCCGGCTTATCACAGAGGTTTATATTTTTTCCACAAACTCATAATTTCTGGAACAAAATGATCTCCAGCCCTTTTTGAAGCCCATGTTAGTATTTCAGGTTTTTTTGCCTCATTTGTACATAGCCTGTCTGGATCAGTTTTTATATTTACTCTGTTAAGATCTAGTCGATCCGAATCCCAGCATGTTCTAACTGTTATGTCCCCTTCTGTTTTCCCCGAAGTATGACCTGAACAAGCATAATATAGAAGATCAAATTGATTATCATTAAGAGTTAGAAGATTTCCTTTAAGAGTATAAGCAAAGTCTCCTCCTCTTTTGCCATGACCATCATCTCTGCTCTCATTCTGTCGCCTGCAGTCGTGGAAAACTGCAAAAAGTGCAGCAATTTCTTTATCTGCTCCATTTTCTTCTGCTAATCGTTGACCATTTTCCATTACCCGTGCCCAGTGTGCTATCCCATGAATACCATCCCAGGGAAGATTATATTCTGATAAAATTGCTTTGATAAGTTCTGTGGATATATAGTTATTACTCATTACCTTTAGTTTATCAGAAATTTTACAAATAGGAAGTAAAGCAGGAGATTTTTTTATTTTAAAAAACTATAATAGAAAACCAAGGAGTATAAATTATGAAAAAAGCATTATTTGCATTTAATGGTGATCCTATGTGTTTTGTACATGTACTTTTAAATACACTGAATATGCATAAGCTGGGCTGGGATGTTAAACTTATTATAGAGGGCAGTGCTACTGCTTTAATAAAGATTCTGGATACTGAGGATTCTCCTTCGGGTAAGATGTACCGGGAAATAAAAGAAAAAGGGCTTATTGACTGTGTCTGCAGGGCATGTGCCAATAAAATGGGTGTACTTGAAGAAATTGAAAAACAAAATCTTCCCTATGGTGATGATATGAAGGGTCATCCTTCGTTTTCTTCCTATATAAATAAGGGTTATGATATAATGACTTTTTAGGTTAAATGTATTTTCTCTAATTGCTCAAAATTATTAAATAATTTCTTGCATTTGGAAAACTATTCCCTTATAATATTATATTAGTTAAATACAAGTCTTAGAGTGTTCTACACTAAGACTTGTTCTTATATACGCTAAGTATGCTAGTAAGTATAATAACATTATTTTAATTAAAGTTGAGTTGTTTGTGAAAAAAGAAATTAAAAATAAAAATGAAAATTCTCTTTTTTTATCAGTTTTTAATAATAATCAGGCAATTATGCTTCTTGTTGATCCTAATAATAATCAGCAGATACTGGATGCAAATGAGGCGGCACAGAAGTTTTACGGTTATACCAGAGAGCAGTTTCTACTTCTTAATATGGGTCATGTAAACACAACATCAGAAAAAGAACGACACAGGATGATGGTTGAGGCAATAAACAAGCCTCATAGTTATTTCAATTTTGTTCATAAAACCAGCTCAGGTTCACTAAAAAATGTTGAAGTCAATGCTTCTCCTCTCCTTTACAATAGTAAAACCGTTATGTTTGTCATTGTTCATGATATAACTGAACTTAAATCTGTTGAGTCCAAACTTAAAGAAAGTGAGGAGAAGTTTAAGAGTTATTTTGACAGTTCCCCACTTTCCCTCTGGGAAGAGGACTATAGCGAAGTTTTTAAGTATTTGCATAGTTTGCCTGTAGCAGATGAAACAGAACTTTATACCTATCTTGGAGCTCATCCTGATGAAATTAAGAAGTGTTTGAGTTTAGTCAAAATCCTTAATGTAAACCAGGCAACTCTGACTTTATACGAGGCTGAGAGCAAGGAAATAATGATTGATAAATTTTCCAATATATTTACTCCAAGTACTCTTGAAGCCTTTAAAGATGAGTTGATCTCCTATTACAAGAATGACTTATCTATGGTGTATTATTTTACTGATAAGACATTGAAGGGGAGAGCAATTGACGTTAAACTTGAAATGACCCTACTGTCCAATTACAGATATCTTACAACCATTACTGATATAACAGAATTAAAAAAGAAGGAATCTAATCTTCAGGAACTTCTCAACCAAACTAAAGCAGATTCTGAAACAAAAGAGATACTTCTAAGAGAAATAAATCATAGAGTTAAAAATAATCTTTCCTCTTTTATAGGGATGTTATATGCGGAAAAAAAGCAATCAGGAACAACCCCGGATGATGTTCAAATGCAACATGTTGACAGTCTTATAAATAGAGTAAAGGGGATTAGTGTTGCTCATGAAATGCTCTCCAGGACCTATTGGGCACCTGTTCCAATTTTCAAATTAGCAGAAAAAATCATCCATTCTTTAAATCATTTAATTCCAAAAGACAGGCAAATTGATACTATAATCAGTCCTTCAAATATATTATTAGATGCCGATCAGAGCCATAGTCTTGCTATAATTATTAATGAATTATTTTCAAATTCCATTGAACATGCAAGCATCCCTGGAGGGAAGATAAAAGTAGAAATTGATATAATAGAAAAAAATGGTAAAATTTTATTTATCTATAGAGATAGTGGTCCTGGTTTTCCTGAGAGCATACTTAAGTCTGAATTTCATAATGTAGGTATGTATTTAATGAAAAATATTGTCCTACAAAGTTTAAGAGGCACTCTGGAAATAGCAAATAAGGGTGGAGTAATAATAGAGATAGAATTTCCTGGAGGCAGCAAGCTTGAAGAACTATAATGGGGAAAGCAAAAATTTAAAAATACTAATAGCAGAAGATGATTTTCTTGTATCTGAAATGATAGAAGGTGAGTTAGTAAATGCTGGATATGAGGTAATTGGGAAAGCTTCAAATGGTAAAATTGCCGTAGATCTGACACTTGCATTAAAACCGGATCTTGTACTTATGGATATAAGAATGCCAGAGCTAAATGGGCTGGAAGCTTCCACACAAATTATGGAAACCTGTCCAACTCCTGTTATTATTTTAACAGCATATGATAATAGAGATATGGTTGTTGATGCCGGAGATGTTGGTGTTGCTGCATATTTAAATAAACCTTTGGATTCTCTGGAACTTGAGAGGGCTATAATTATTTCAATGGCCAGATTTAAAGATATTGTAGAATTACAGGAAAAAAACAACCAGCTTGAAGAAGCTGATAAACTGAACATTGCTCTTATGAAAGAGGTTCACCATAGGGTTAAAAATAATTTTCAGTTAATTTCCAGTTTATTAAATCTTCAGATTGGAAGTATTGAAGAAGATAAGGCTAAAAAGATTCTTGAGGCTGGAAGAGACAGAGTTCAGACTCTTGCAATATTACATGAAAAATTGTATGAAACAGGTAATTTAGTTTCTTTACCTATGAATGTTTTTGTTAAGGATTTATTAAAGGCTCTTGTAGCAGCTTATAATACAAAAGAAAAATTAATTAATCTGAATCTTAATATTGAAAGTATTGTTCTTGATTCAAAAAAGGCTGTCAGTTTAGGACTTATTCTTAATGAAGCTGTAACGAATTCTGTTAAATACGCCTTTCTAAACCAAGTAGATAAGAATAATACCATTAGTGTTTCTATGGCTGTTGAAGATAAAACTATATTACTTAGTATTAAAGATAATGGTATTGGTATTTCTGATATCGATAAAATAAAATCTGGTAATACTCTAGGTATGCAGTTAATATATTTGCTTACAGAATCCCAGCTAGAAGGAAGTATTGAAATTGAATCAAAAGCTGGGCTGGAAATTATAATCAGATTTAAACCATAATATTCCATGAAAAAACCCGCCTGGATGGCGGGTTTTTTTGTTGTGACACAATTTCTCCGTCTGTTTCTATAGGATTTCTCCAAGTTTTTTGTAGAAATTCATTCTTCGTTTAGCATCAATTTCAGATTCCTTGAAAAGTGCTTCTGCTTCGTCAGGTGCGGTTTTTAGAAGTGAAGAGTATCTTGCTTCACCTCTAATAAAATCCTGATAGTCGAGTTTCGGTTCTTTGGTTTCCCATTTAAACCTTTTTCCCTCTTCTTCTTCAGGATTGTATCTGAATAATGGCCAATAACCGGAGTCTACAGCCTTTTTCTGTTCTGACTGTGATTCACTCATATCAATTCCATGAGCTATACAGGGGCTATAGGCAATAATTATAGAAGGACCATTATAGGCTTCAGCTTCCATAATAGCTTTTTGAGTTTGAATTTTGTTTGCACCCATAGCTATGGAAGCCACATATACATAACCATAACTCATGCACATCATTGCAAGGTTCTTTTTACCCATTCTCATTCCGGCATTTGCAAACTTGGCAACAGCGGCAATTGGAGTGGCTTTTGATGCCTGTCCACCGGTATTTGAATATACTTCTGTATCCAGAACTAGAATATTAACATTCTTACCTGCAGCGACAACATGATCAAGACCTCCGTAGCCTATATCATAAGCCCATCCGTCACCACCAATTATCCAGACACTTTTATCAATAAAATAATCTTTAAGTTCGGTCATCTTGGTGAGAATCTTCTTAGCTTCTCCCTCTGCATCTCTTAAAGCTGGCTGTAATAGGAGAGCAGTTGCAGTTTGAGCCAGTATGGCTTCACTGCTTTTGTCTTCCCACAGTTCAATATTCTTGTTTAAAGCTGCAGTAAGGTCTGAATTTGTTCCAATTTCCAGAAGTCTGTCCATTTTATTTCTAAGGAGTATTCTATTACTGTCTACAGCAAGTCTCATTCCAAAACCATATTCAGCGTTATCTTCAAAAAGTGAATTACCCCATGTTGGACCACGACCATTATCGGCTTTACAATATGGAACAGTTGGGAAAGTCCCTCCGTAGATTGATGAACAACCTGTGGCATTTGCCGCAATTATATTTTCACCGTAGAGCTGAGTTACAAGCTTAATATATGGCGTTTCACCACATCCTGCACATGCACCGGAGAACTCAAATAGAGGAGTTTTAAACTGAGCACCCTTTAGAGTTGATTCATTGGTTCCATCAAGAACATTATTTGGAAGGTTATTAAAAAACTCGTAGTTTTCTTTTTCTCCATTGTTCTTTTCAGTTTTCATTGGACTCATTATCAGTGACTTAACCTTTGATGGACATACATCCACACAAACACCACATCCCTGACAGTCATCAACATAAACCTGAATTTTAAATTCAAGATCCTTACCATTTTTAGTGTTTGATTTGATAGTAGTAAATTTTTCAGGTGCATTTTCAAGTTCAGTAGGTGCAATTTGTTTCGCTCTAATAGCAGCATGAGGGCAGGACATGACACAGTGATTACACTGTATACAATTATCAGATACCCATGAGGCTACATTGGCTGCAACCCCTCTTTTTTCCAGAACAGCTGTACCCAGTGGAATAATTCCATCAAAGGACATTTGTGATACTGGAATATCATCCCCTTTTAATCTCATAACAGGTTCGATAATATTTTTTGCAAAATTACCTGCATTTGATGGTATTAGAGAAGGAGCACTAAATGATTTTGTAATATTTGCAGGTATATCTACCAGTTCCAGAGCAGAGGCTGACTTATCTATAGATTCCCAGTTCATCTTAATTACTTCATCACCCTTCTTGGCAAAGGATTTAGCAACAGCTTTTTTTATTAGCCTAATTGCTTCATCTTCCGGAAGAATACCAGAGACCTTAAAAAATGCAGCCTGCATAACAGTATTTATTCTTACACCCAATCCGGTTTCTCCTGCAATTTTAAGAGCATCGATTGTGTAAAATTTGATTTTTTTAGCAATTATCTCTTCCTGCATATCCCTGGTTAGACTTTCAAATACTTGTGAACCTGGAAGTTTGGAATTAAGCATAAATGTTCCGCCCTTTTTTAAGGGAGCCAACATATCATATTTTCCAATATAAGCCTGGTTATGACATGCTACAAAATCTGCAGAGTCAATCAGCCATGGCATGTTTACAGAACTATCGCCAAACCTAAGGTGGGATACTGTTATTCCTCCTGATTTTTTTGAGTCATAGGTAAAATATGCCTGAGCATTTTTTGCTGTATTTTCACCAATTATTTTTATTGAGTTTTTTGCAGCTCCAACAGTCCCATCAGCTCCAAGTCCCCAGAACAGACAACTTACAACATCATTTGGAATTACATCTATGATTTCTTCTACTTTTATAGATAGATTTGTTACATCATCATTTATCCCAACTGTAAAATTATGAGATGCTTTTCCATCAAGATGATCAAATACCGCCTTAGCATGACTTGGAGTGAATTCTTTACTGGACAGCCCATAACGACCACCAATAATTTCTACATCTTTTCCCTTCATAGAAGCAACAATATCAAGATATAAAGGTTCTCCAATTGATCCTGGTTCTTTTGTTCTATCAAGGACAGCAATCTTTTTACATGTTTTTGGAAGAGCCCCTAAAAATGCATCAACAGAGAATGGTCTGTAGAGTCTAACTTTAATAGCCCCTACTTTTTCTCCTTGTGCAACCATATGGTTTACAGTGTAGTCAATTGTGTCACAGGCACTACCCATTGCAATAATTACTTTTTCTGCATCCGGTGCACCAACATAATCAAATAGATGATATTGTCTGCCAATTACGGAAGCAACCTTATCCATATATTCCTGAACTATTGCAGGTGTAGCATCGTAGTATTTATTTACAGTTTCTCGTCCCTGGAAATAGACATCAGGATTTTGAGCAGCAACTTTTATAATTGGTTCTTCAGGTCGCATTGCTCTATTTCTAAACTGTTCGATATATTCAGGTTCAATTAAAGATTCTATATCTTCAAATGATATTTGCTCTACTTTTTGGATTTCGTGAGAAGTTCTAAATCCATCAAAGAAACTAACAAATGGAACCTGTGATTTAAGAGATGCCAAGTGTGCAACCAGAGCCATGTCCATTGTTTCTTGAATTGATGATGCTGCTGTCATACCAAACCCGGTATTTCTAACGGACATTACGTCAGAATGATCGCCAAAAATTGATAAACTTTGGGTGGCAAGAGATCTTGCAGATACATGGAATACTGTAGGAAGCATTTCTCCTGCAATTTTATGCATGTTTGGAATCATAAGAAGCAATCCCTGGGATGCTGTAAATGTAGTTGTTAATGCTCCACCGCTAAGTGCACCATGAACAGCTCCAGCTGCTCCAGCTTCTGACTGCATCTCTATAACATCAACAGTTTTACCGAATACATTTTCAAGCCCTGTACTGGCCCATGCATCAGCATTCTCTCCCATTGGTGAACTTGGGGTTATTGGATATATTGCTGCTACCTCACTGAAGGCGTAGGCTACATGTGCTGCAGCTGTATTTCCGTCAATCGTAACCATCTTTTTTTTTGGCATTTCGTATCCTTTTTATTCACTTGATTTGTGTAAAAGTATATGGGAAAAGACTCTTATTTTCAAGGTTAACTAGCTACCCTAAATCAATAAATTGATATTTTATTAAGATTATTGTGAATAAGAACTGTTTAAAGTGGATTGTAAAGTAAACTTATAGATGGAAAATTTGCAAAAGATGATATAATGCTTGGATTTATGTTTTTATTTGAGGAGGAAGTCATTAGTTTTTCATTTTTAAACGAAAAAATAATATTCCAAATTTGTTCTGCATGATTTTGTAAACTAAATTTTTTAATATCATTTTCATTAAAGATAATTGAGTTTATAGATAACATATTTTCCATTTGTTCAAGTATTTTTATATTTAATTTCCTTGTTTCTTCTAATAGACCCGGATCAGTAAGCTCTTTTAGAAATTCCATTTGCATAATTGGAGAAAGGTATAAAAAATCGATAGTATTTCCTTTAAAAATTTCTGATTCCTGTTCCTTAAGTTTTGAAATTATTTTTTTATCTAAAAAAGCACCAAGGTTAGATAATTTTTTATCATATTCCATCTTTAAAAGTTTTTTTAATGGATTTCTAAGCGGGATATTTACACTGTTGTAAAAATGACTGAACTTATCACTAAATATTTCACTAAAATCATCAATTATATCCAGCTTTCTCGCAATAAGAGGTTTTTTCCACTGAAGGGAGTTGATAAAAAGATATCCAAAGCCTTCCTGAACTGAACTGGAAATAATAATATCAGCAGCATTCATGATATTTTGAAATGAAATTCCTTCTTGTTCAAGAATTAATCCGGCCTTTGGAGCTCCTGGAATTAGTTTATTTTTAAAACAATTATCTACAATTTTTGAATAACCAGCTTCTGATTTTGAAACACCTGGTAGGGTTGGAAGGAGATTAACCGGAATTGTGCTGCATTTTGCTAAAAGACCTGCTTCCAGGACATTTTTCCTTCTGATGGTTCTTACTGGATATACTATTAAAGGAGCTGCCTTAATATATGAAGGTTCTGATTTTGAAAGGATTTTGTCTATTTTGTTATAAATAAATCTATCATTTTCAATATTATTGTTTTGGAGGTTTTCAACTGGGTTATTTAATAAGAATACCATTTTATTGGGTATACCTGCTGTAGTTAGATAGTTTCTATCTCTACTGTTTATTGTTACATATTTTATATTTGGTAAAACAGGATATATAGGTAGGGATACGTGTTTATGAAGGGTTTCCAGATTTATAAATCTCGATGCTTCCGGGAAATCATGAATTTGCAGTACTATTTTTTGTTTAGGATTTTCCACTGCCGCTTGTAATAAAGCATCTGTAAAAAAAGGGTTTTTCCCTAGATGGTAATTATGAACCCACCATAAATCACCTTCAAAGTTATTTTGAAGTGTTCTTTTAATGTGTTCCGGATTAGGATACTTGTTCATTTCAGTAATATAATCAAGCTCAGGAATTGTGACTGATTGTATCTTTTCCGGATCATTAAAAATTTTACCATTCAGTTTTGATCGTATACCACTTATTACATTTTTAGTATTTTCATTCCTCCCACTTACAAGTGTTATACTATCAATTTCTGGTAAGTAAGTTAGTGCGGCAACAGCAGAGGAACTTATTACTTGAGTTACTCCTCCCGGGAGAAGATGATAATGAAATACTACTAATCGCACGGATTAGCAGGTCTTCCCCAGACATCTTCAACTAAGCCCCGGAGTTTATTTTGGAGTACTGTATATGAATAATGTTTAAGACTTAGTTCATAGTTTTTATCTGTAATTCTTTTTATTTCAGCAGGATTATCCAGTAACTTATTTGTTGCATCAACTGTTGACTGAGATATAAAATTGTCCATTTCAATTGCTTCGAAACCTTTTGGCTTTATGTCGTATGCATATATGGAGTAATTATTTACAAGAATTGGTTTTCTAAAATATACTGCTTCAAGAAATGCATTTCCAAATCCTTCCTGAAGAGATGGATAAGATACCAAATCTGCATGAGGGTAAATATCCTGAAGACTGTATATTTTTTCACCTTTTTCTGTATATCCCCTGGAATCACCAATTGATTCACTGACAAAAAGAGCTCTTATTTTTAAAAGGTCTGCAAATTCTTTAACTCTTTGTTCGTATTCATATCCCTCATCCCCGGAGGCGTGGCTAATAACCAACACAGCTTTTCTTTTAAGTCTTGCAACAAGTTCTATAGCATGTTCAATTCCTTTTCTTTGCACTACTCTTGTTGGCTGAAGTACAAAAAGTTCATCTTCTTCTATACCAAATACTTTTCTAACATCAGCATTGTATTCGTCAATAGGAGGTACCGTATTTTCAAAGTTCATAACATTAGGTATTAGTGTTGACGATATACCGGTTCGAAGACCCAACTGGTGTCCTGCAGAAGAGTTAATTACTACATGCTTAATAGAGTTCAGGTGAGGAGGATAGTTTGCTCCTAATAAATCCCAGACACAGTTTCGTAGAAATCTTTTTCTTTCCCAGAAAAAATCGTGATGGTGGGCTATTACCGGAATATTGGTTTCTGCAATTACTTCTGTTAATGCCATTGCCAGAGGTATGTTCAAAGGAATGGTTAATGTGTTCTGAGGTATCAGCATATTAAGATTAAATTTTTCAATAAACTGATATATTTTATCTTTTATCAGATCTTTGAATTTGTGCATATCCTGTGATAATTTTCGAGGCCTTGTATCTCCTCTATTAAATGCCTGCTTGTATAAGCGTAATGCTTCGGGATGTTTGAAATGTGTTTCCTCTACTTTGAATGATACATTTGGATCAGTATCCAGTTCACCTGCCAGGAAGAAGCTATTATAACCAAATCTCTCAAAAATATCTGCCCATTTTTTTGTTTCTAGAGAGACACCGTCTGTTCCGGAAATTCTGAATGATATAAAGCCTATGTTTTTTTTGTTCATATAAATATCCTTTTTACAAGTGAGTATACTCTCATTTTAGTGTAAATCCTCTAAAGGTCAAGAATTAATAGATTTTTTCTTGATTTTCAACTATCCTGTGTTCTTATGAAAGATATTAAAAAGCTACTATGGACTGAAAATACACGAAAGATTTTAAATAATTGCAGGATATTCGATCTATACCAGGTAGAAAAGAGATCTCCTCTTGGGGAGGTCGGCAGCTTTTTTCTACTTGATGCACCAGATTGGATTACTGTGATACCACTTATTACAGATAAAAACGGTATTAATTGCTTTTTAATGGTAGAGCAGTACAGACATGGAAGCGATGAAATTACACTGGAATTCCCTGCCGGGATGATAGATGAGGGTGAATTACCTCTGAATGCAGCAAAAAGAGAACTATTGGAAGAAACCGGATATGCCTCTGGTGATTTAATTGAAATTGGTTCAGTGTCACCTAATCCTGCTTTTATGAATAACATTATCTACACCTATATTGCGAAGGATCTAGTATCCACTGGAAAGCAGAATCTTGATTCTGATGAATTTATTCATTTTCATTTAATACCCTGTATTGAGGTTATTGAAAAAATGGGGACAGGAAGATATTCAAATGGGGTTATGATGATGGCATTGGCATACTATCAAAGATGGTTGGGAGCTGGTTTTTAGAAGTTTTTAGGGACGGAGGAATAGTTTTCGGAATAATTTAAAAATAAGAACGTAAACTAGTGCTTTTTCATCCAGATAAACAGCTTTACAACAACTCTTACCGGATACCCTCCATAAACTATTCCCCAACCAAGAATTTGGAAACGTTCCCTCCATTCCGGTCGCATTGCAAGGGGATAGCTGAAATTTTTTGTTCCTGAAGGATCATATATAAATAATGCTCCAAGAAGAAGAATAAATATCAGAGCAGTGAGTTCTTGTCTGATAGTAGTTTTTATATTTTTGTCCATATAAACCTCTATGATAAAATATAACAATATTCATGTTTATAATCAGTACTAAATTTGAAAACCATAGATAGCGAAGATCATTTCTTTGTCAGAAAAGATATGCTGCAAAAAAACTCTTATAATGACTGATTCAAATTGTTATATTATTAGACTGCCTGATGATTAAAATAAAGTTAATAAAGAAAGTTTAAAAATTCATATTCCTAAAAACTTCAAAAACATTTCCAATATTTTCCGCAGAAATAAGTGTACTGCTATAAATAGAACCATTTTCAATACTTGAAAAACCAGAAACATCAAAAGATAGATTATTTGCCGGTATCATTTCTCCTAATTCCGGTAATGTGTCAAGTAAAGTCAGGATATTTGTAAGTGAGACATTCCAAACTACATTTGAATCATTCGGAGCAGTGTTAACCCAATCTTTTTCCTTGTTATTTGCAAGGGTTAGTTGTTTTAAACCTTCAAAACCATTGGATCCCATATAGGAATACAATTTATTATCTGCAATATGGTACCAATTCTCTATATTATTTAAAAAGTTCATTACAGGATCCATCTCATTAGAATTACTATTGGATTTCAATCGCTTTTTCTTAATATCATATTTTATTTTAAAAACGGGAGATAGTTCGTTAAAACTTTTTTCTTCCATATTCAACTGTAAAGAGAACCCTGGATCATTGTAGAGATTGTTCATTATTTTATTGAGTGATTGATTTGTATAAAAGTTTCTAAACTCATTAATAAACTTATCAGAATTGGATAATTCTAAAACCATCCTCAGAGAAAAATCAAATGGGAAAATATCTTCATTTGTTACATCCATGTTTGGAGTAATATCAATTGAGAATGCTCCACCATTTCCTAAATATTGTGAAAAGATATCCATATTTTGTTTTAGTTCCAGTGACAGAGGATCTTTCTCATCTTCAGGGAAAAGGTAATCTATTATATTATCTAATACCATCTGGTAATCTTTAGAGTCCAATGAATAAATACTTTGAATAAAAGCTTCTTCCGGAAGATATGACCCCCATTTTTTTATATCTTTATTATTATTAAATGATGATAATAATTTTTCTGTATCCTCTGAAAAAATAATATCACTTTGAAAGGAAATTCCTTTTCTATCAAGTTTGATATTTGAGAATAAACTATCAATAAGATAAAATG
>JAQIBN010000302.1 GCA_027859095.1 Spirochaetia bacterium
TACTATATTTATCAAAATTTGAAAGATTCACTATTTTTTTTGCAGGGAAATTTTTCTCGAGTTCTTCTGAAGAAAAATACACCAGGTAATTCATATATATTTTATAAAAGGAATTATCATTTCCCTGTTTTGTTGTAATCAGTTTAAGAATATCCATGGAGGTGTTTATTGGGATAAAAACCATATATTCGACATCATTTTTTTCTGCAAATTTCTTAGAAGGTGGAAGAATTGCAAATCCTACAGGATGATTAAGATTAAAATAATCAATAGAAATTCCATAATCTTCAGATTCAAGCTGTAGGGTAATAAAATCTATGATGGACATGTTCCCCAGTAATTCATTCATACCTGTTTTGAATAATAAATTATCTATACTCGTCATCAGCTCTTCAGGATTTGATATCTGAAAATACATAAGTGTATTTTCAGGAACCAGAGTATCTATATCAGGTGTAATCTCAAAATTTGCACTTGCAAATGTAGAAAATGAAATAAAAGTGAAGAATATTAAGGTAATAAGATTGATTTTATTTTTCATAGACCCTCCTGATACTCAGATAGATGATAACACATATGGATATTAATATAAAACACCATTTAAGGGGGGTAATAATAGAGGCAACAATCGTGAAAGTTGTATAGAGGGGGTTTTGTTGTGAAATACTAAGAATTAAAATAATAAAAATATTTTCGAAAATATCTGCTGCAAGTGTTAGCAGGGGAAGTGCTGTAAGTAGAGGGCCTCCTTTTAGATAAATAATTATGCAGCTAAAAAGAAGTGTATATATAATTGGATATATAAGATCCACTGTTCCATGCATAATTATAGATTTTATTTTATCATTTTCTTCAAGCTGAGAATGATAATCAGCAGCTTCTTCATGTGAATAATAAAATCTAGTATCAAGAGGTTTTACTTCTTTTGTATTTAGTAAGGGAAATATTACAAAATTTATGAGCACAATTAGTCCAGTAAGTAAAATAATTATCCTGATTTTTGAAATATTTTTTATAAGAACATGGTATTGTTTAAGTTTATTCATATTCAAATAGTATCATATTTTTATAATTATAGAAATAATTTCCTAAAAAATTATTCAAATAAAATCATAAATGATCAAATAAAAAACTTCTGTAATAAAAAATAAATAACTTGCGTTTTTATTACTGTCAGGTTATTATTCTTCCTTCCCCTATAGCATTTTATGGTTTATTGATAAAATACAGGGGAACATTTCGTAATTTATTGTACAATAAGGAGAAGCAATGGATAAGTTTTTAACCGCAGCTTATGAGGAAGCAAAAAAAGGACTTACTGAGGGTGGTATCCCCATTGGTGCAGTTCTTGTTATTGATGGAAAAATTGTCGGCCGGGGGCATAACAGAAGAGTGCAAAAAGACAGTCCTACCTTACATGCCGAAATTGATTGCTTCGAAAATGCAGGTAGGTTAAAGGCCAGTGACTATCAAAAAGCGACTTTATATTCAACCCTATCTCCCTGTGATATGTGTAGTGGAGCAGCATTGTTATATAAAATCCCTAAAGTTGTAATAGGTGAGAATAAAACTTTTCAGGGTCCAGAAGACCATTTGCGTGAGAGGGGTGTGGAGCTTGAGATAGTAAATAGCCCTGAATGTATAGAAATTATGGATAAATTTATTAAAGATAAACCCGATTTATGGAATGAGGATATAGGTGTGTGACCACCGTATGGGCGAACGCCGTTCGCCCCCACGGTTAAAAATATTTCACAAAAATTTTCAGGAGGAAAAGGATGAAGAAATTTTTACTTATTGCTTTAGTTGGACTAATGGCAGTAACCTTTGCATTTGCAGGTGGCGATGCTGAACAGGCAGACGATGGTGTGTTTAAAATGGCTGCAATTTTCCAGACATCAATTGAAGAACCATGGGATGGTGCTATTCATGTAGCTGCACTTAAAATAGCTGAAGAAATGGGCTTAACCTATGAATTTGCAGAAAATGTAAAAGCTGCAGATTTTTCCAAGGTTGTAAGAGAATATTCAGAACGTGGTTTTGACTTTATTATTGGGGATGCATTCCTCGCAGGTGAAGAACCATCCAGAGCTGTAGCCAAAGATTATCCGGATATTGCTTATGCATTTGGTTCAGAATTTGATATACAAGCTCCAAACTATTCAGTTTTTGATAACTGGATTCATGAACCTGCATACTTAAGTGGTGTTATTGCCGGTATGATGACAGAAAGTAATGTACTTGGTGTTGTTGCTGCAATTCCAATACCTGAAGTTAACAGACTTGTTGGTGCATTTAAAGCAGGTGCTTTATCAGTTAATTCTAATGTAACAGTTAAAGTTGCAATGATTGGTAGTTGGTTTGATCCACCAAAGGCAAAAGAAGCAGCAGTTTCCATGATTGAAGCAGGTGCTGACTTCCTTTTTGCAGAAAGATTTGGTGTTTTTGAAGCAGCAAAGGAAGCAGGTGTATATGCCTTTGGTAATATGTCTGACCAGAATGCTTTGGCTCCTGATGTTGTTATTTCAAGTTGTGTTTGGGATATGTATCCTGTACTTAAGAATAGTATCGATGCAATTCAGAATGGTACATGGAAGGCACAGAATCTTAAAGATTGGTCTATGATGGCAGCTGGTGGTTCAAGCCTTGCGCCTTATCATGGTCTTGAATCAAAAATTCCTGCTGATGTAAAGGCAAAAGTTGCAGATCTTCAGAAACAGATTATGGCTGGCACATTTGTTGTTCCTGTAATTGAAACTCCCACAGTTTCTGACTAATTTTTTTTAATTCTAAACCGGTCCTTCTTTTTAAGGAGGGCCGTTTTATTTTGGAGGGTAGGATTCTGGATATGCAACCTGTTATTGAAATGCGTGGTGTCACTAAGCGTTTTGTCGATGTAATAGCAAATGATAAAGTAGATCTTAAGCTGTTTCCAAAAGAAATAGTTGGACTTCTTGGTGAAAATGGTGCCGGTAAAACAACACTCATGAATGTTCTGTTTGGATATTACAATCTGGATGGTGGTAAATTACTGATTAATGGAGGGGAAGTAACTTTCGGTTCTCCAAAAGACGCAATAAACCATGGTATTGCTATGATTCATCAGCACTTTACTCTGGTTCAGACTCAGTCAGTTCTTGAGAATGTCATGATTGGTATGGAAGGAAGTTTTTTCCTGAATAAAAAGAAAGCCAGAGAAAAACTCCTTGGTATAGAAAAAGACTTTGGACTCAATCTTGATCCCGATGCTATTGTCTGGACACTTTCTATTGGGGAGCAGCAAAAACTTGAAATACTGAAATCCCTATACAGGGGAGCTAAAACCCTGATAATGGATGAGCCCACTGCAGTTCTGGCTCCTACAGAGACCATTGAGCTCTTTGAAACTCTGAGAATCCTTGTTGCTAGCGGTCATTCAATAATTTTTATTTCCCATCACCTCCAGGAAGTAATGGATATTTGTGACAGGGTTATTGTTTTGCGGTCTGGTAAACGGGTAGCAGAACGAAAAGTTTCTGAAACTTCGATACCTGAACTTGCAAGTCTGATGGTTGGGAGAGAACTCCTTGAACGTCTGGAACGGGGAGAAGCCAAAACAGGCAATGCAGTGCTGGAAGCCAGAAATCTTAAAGTTCGAAATAATCGTGGAATTGTTGCAGTTGATAATCTAAGTTTTACACTTAGGGAAGGAGAAGTTCTTGGTGTTGCCGGTGTTTCCGGCAATGGTCAGACAGCACTTTCTGAAATGCTTTTCGGCCAGGTTAAACCTGAAGATGGGGAAATTCATATATCTGGTAAAAACATACCTGGAGGCAGCCCTTCTGCAATAATAAAAGAAGGGATGGCAAGAATACCTGAAGATCGAATAAAAACAGGTCTGTTTATGGATCTTTCGGTAAAGGAAAATATGATTCTTGAAAGTCATGTTAATGAACCTATCTCAAAGAAAGGTCTTATTAATATGAAGGAAATTCGTAGTTTTGCTGAGAAATGTATAAATAATTTTAGTGTAAAAACAGATGGTATGGATGCACCTGTTAAAAGCCTATCCGGTGGGAATCTTCAGAAAGTAATTCTAGCCAGGGAACTGGTCGGTAAACCAAAAGTAGTTGTAGCCTGTCAGCCCACAAGGGGCCTGGATGTAGGTGCTATGGAATATGTTCACCAGGCAATGCTTGATCAAAAAACCGATGGAGCAGGAGTCCTGTTAATTTCAGATGATCTTGATGAGATCTTTTTACTGAGTGACAGGATTATTGTTATGTATGAAGGTAAAATTATTGGCGAAGTTAGCACAAATGAAGCAGATAGAGATAAAATTGGTCTCTGGATGAGCGGGGTAACATCATGATAAGTATGAGCATTGTAAAACGTAAACCACTTCCGGGTTGGGTTATTCTTGTAATCCCTGTTGCAGCTGTATTTGTAACACTTTTAATAACTGCAATACCCATTCTTTTTGCAGGTGGAAATGTATTTAAAGCTTATGGTTCCCTGTTTTATGGAGCCTTGGGAAGCAAGTTCAATTTATTGGAAACATTTGTAAAAGCGAGTCCTCTTATACTTACTGGGCTTGCTGTTGCATTTGCTTTCAGAGCAAAATTTTGGAATATCGGTGCAGAAGGACAGTTGTTCGCAGGAGCCATTGCTGCTACCTGGGTGGGTATCTATTTTACCTGGCTCCCTTCATTTTTAGTATTACCAGTAATGATAATTTTTGGATTTTTTGCCGGTGGATTATGGGCAACAATTCCGGCATTTCTAAAAACTAAACTTAAGGTAGATGATGTTGTAACAACACTTCTATTAAACTATGTAATTTTTCATATTATGGGAGCCTTGTTATTTGGTCCCATGCAGATGCCTGGATCATCCTGGCCAAGATCCGCAAGTATAATGGATGCAGCTTTCTATCCAATGCTTATTGCAAGATCCAGGTTTCACTTTGGTATAATTGTTTCTTTTGTTGCAATTCTGGTTATATGGTTTATTAATAGTAAAACTGTTTTCGGTTATCAGTCCCGGGGCGTTGGAATTAATCTTGAGGCAGCTAAATTCGGTGGAATTAATACGGGAATGGTCATTCTCAAAACTGCCATTATTTCCGGTGGACTTGCAGGGCTTGCAGGAGTAGGAGAAGTGGCAGCAATTCATCATCATTTAATGATGGATGTATCAACAGGTTATGGTTATACCGGTATTGTAATTGCCATGCTTGGAAATCTTCACCCCATAGGTGTAGCTCTGGCAGCATTCTTTTTCAGTGTCATAAGTGTAGGGGCTCAAACAATGGGCAGGGTCGCGGGAATACCCACCTATATTGTAGGAGTAATTGAGGGTGTAGCCCTGATGACTATGCTCATATTCATCCTGTTAACAGAATATAAAATAAGGTGGACAAAATCATGATGAGCGAAATATTTTCAGTCGCCTTTATAACCGGTATTATTGCAGCAACCCTGCGTATGTCGACTCCCATTATACTTGCCACATTGGGTGAGATAATAACAGAAAGATCCGGAGTTTTAAATCTTGGTATAGAAGGAACCATGCTTTTTGGTGCAGCCATAGGTTTTCTTACAACCCTTTCTACAGGGAGTTTATGGTTGGGTGTTCTGGCAGCAGCTCTTGCAGGTATTGCGCTTTCATTGATAATGGCCATACTTTCTGTTTATCTGGGTTTAAGTCAGCATGTATCCGGACTTGGTATAACAATTTTTGCAAGTGGACTTGCGATGTTTATCTATAGACTCGTAGTAGGATCTCCGACTGTTCCCCCAATTATCGATCCATTTTCTCCGATTGCAATACCTCTACTTTCAAGAATACCCATCCTTGGAGGAAGTTTCTTTACCCAGTATAGTTTAACCTATATAACATGGCTTCTTATTCCTGCTGTTTCCATTTTTCTGTTTAAAACAAGGGCAGGGCTCAGGGTAAGAACAATTGGTCAAAACCCTTTTGCAGCAGATACTGTTGGTGTAAATGTAAATCTTACCAGGACACTATGTCTTGCAGCTGGTGGTGCTTTTTTTGGAGTGGCCGGAGCATTCCTTACCCTGGCTCATCAGAATATGTTCCTTATTGATGTAATCGGTGGAAGAGGATGGATCGCAATAGCCATGACAATATTCGGCAACTGGAATCCGGTTATGGGTGCAGTGGGTGGTTTGATTTTTGGTTTCCTTGATGCTCTTCAGTTAAGACTCCAGACCCTTGGAGTGGATCTTCCATTCCATATATTCCTGATGATACCTTATCTTATAACAATTTTTGCACTTATAAGTGTATCCAGAAAGGCAAGTGTTCCAGCTGGACTTCTTAAACCATATCGTAGAGAGGATAAAGGCGGTTGATTCTTAATTGTTAGGGGGGGAAGTCTCCCCCTGTCTCCAAACCCGCTTAACATCACCGCTTATTCCGGCTATCGCCGAGCGGTGCTGGCGGTTTTTCCACCACCCCCTCTGTTGTTTTCTAGAATTTCCAATAAAATAATTATCTGATTAAAATTTATCTAAATCCTTCTGTAAGGTTTTATGAATAAAGTTATGAACTTTCAGAAGTTCTGACTCTTTAAGCCTTGGATTAAATACCATAACAAGAATATTTTCACTGTCATATCTACGACTTAAAATTATGGCATTTGCCTGGACCAGGCTCCCTCTTAAATTAAGCTGTATTTTTGGAATAACTGTTTTATTATCTATCGGTATAGGTGAAGGAAACTTACACGCAATACCTACTGAGCTTAAGTCTAAAATTTTACCTTCATAGCTGGAATCTTTATATCCAAAATTCATTACAACTCTGGGATCATTTTCACAATTGGCACGAACAAATTTTCTACGTCCCTTTGCTTCATTTGCTTCAAGAACCTTAAGTATTATATCTGTACTCTGCTTGACGCCAAGTTTAAGCTGGATAAATCCGCATTCAACTCCCAAATCCATTAAATATTTCTGCATTAGTGCAGGATCGTTGTTATAGGAAAGAATTCCAATCTGTAAACCTGCAGTGGCTTTATTATTTTTGAGACTTTTTATATATTGTTCCCATTCAGCTTCTTTTATACCATCATCAATATTTATAAAACATATTGAGTTTGTAAATCGTTTAAATATTCTTGTGGCCTTCGTTAGATCATTAAGAAAATACACTTCATATTCATTTTTAAGCAGGAAAGATATTAACTCCTCCTGTATGACGCTTTGTGGGTAGAGAAAAAATACTTTCTTTCCGTTTTCTGTTTCACTCATATGTTAAGTTTATAATTATAGTTATATAAAAGCAAATTTAAACGAATAAAAATTTTGAGTTTGAGTTGTATCACATTTTAAATTTAAAAAGAAAAGGCAACAGAGTTTGTTTCCTGTTGCCATATGATAGGTTATTATTTTTCCTGTACAGAGCTACTTAAGGAAGGTTTCAATCTATTTTCTATTTTTTCAATAATTAGCCCCATTATTACCACCATAATAATAGTAAATGAAAGTCTTATAATCATAAATTTCAATCCCATGAAACGTAGTTCAACCAGCTCCTGGGGCAGCTTAATACATGCCCAGGCGGAGAGGAATATAATAATGTTCGCAACTCGTGCTCCCTTTTTTAAGAGCATGGAAGCCATTGGAAATGCTATATATAGAGGTCCCGTGGGCATCATCCCTACAAAAAGAGCCAACCCCAGTCCTTTAATACCGGAAGCATGTCCCAGATACTTTACAACTATCTCTTTGCTTACCCATACAGAAAAAAGACCCATAAGTATCATGACTGCTGGTAGAATAAGTATAAATTCCATAAAAAGATTGTATGATGCCTGTATACTTGCATCTCTGTTTTCCGGATAGAGAGCTAAAATAACAACTGCAATAATAATTATTCCAACAAGTACAATAATACTCTGTTTTTTATTTTTCGTTTGCCCACCGGCTTTTGGATTTTTACTCATATTATTTCCAGTTTGTTTTTGTTTGTTGTTTAAATTTTTATCCATTATATAAGCACTCCCATAATCAGAGCAATTCCAATTGCAATAATGAAACTGATACCATTTCTTAATAAAGTAAGCCTTTTCCCCAATTCTTTTATTTCCATAGGGAGTGTAACAAAGCCTATCATTGTCAGGGTCGTAATAAAAGCTGCCGCTACAGAAATTGAGGCCCCGGAGTTTACAAGTGAAGCTGTAAGTGGAAAAGCCACAAGTGATGGGATCATAAGAATTGCTCCTGCAACAGATGCAGCTGCTATTCCCCAAATACCCGATTGATTACCTAATAATTTTGATATTAGCTCAGGTTTAAAAAAGCCCATAAGGAGACCAACAAGAACAAGAATTATTACAATGGCTGGTGCCATACTAATTGTTCCTTTTAAAGCAACTTTTAAGGCCTTTAAAGATTTTTGTTTATTTTTATAAAATGAAAAGCTAATTCCAAGAATTGCAAATATATTTATAATTATTACTGTCATATTTATCTGCACATATTTCTCCTGCTAGTAAAATAAGTTTTTATAGTACGGTTAGTGTGTATTAACTAACCGTACAATTGTATCATATACAGCAGGTTACAAATCGTCAACAGAAGATTTAAGTCAAATAATTGATTGTATATGCATTTTGTAGTATATTTGCATACATAGAGGTGTGTATGCCGTTATTACAAGTAAGAGATTTTCCTGATCCGGTTCTTCTTATTAGAAAGCAGAGATTACGAATACTCTTTGGCAATATATAAAAGCTGAACTTATTTCCAAAGATTAAGGGATTAGACTTTTAAGATTAGCTATTGAATTAGTTGATGAATATTATGATATTAACGAAAATAATAATGAATCACTTGTTGAATCTGTTCGCTTGAATCATTCATCTTATGACATGCTATATTTTACATTGGCCAGACGTACAGGAGCAACACTTTTAACTCTTGACAAGAAGTTATTAGCATTAGCTGATAAAGAAGGTCTTGAAACTATGAACTTAACATGAAAATAGCAATAATTGGTGGAGGGGCAGCAGGGTTTTTTTCTGCTATTGCTGCAAAAGAAAACTATCCCAATGCAGAAGTTCTTATTATTGAAAAATCTAACAAGCTTCTTTCCAAGGTTAAGGTATCCGGTGGAGGAAGATGTAATCTTACCAATAGTGTTAGTTCTACCAAAGATTTATCATCAGCATACCCCAGAGGTCGCAAGGAATTAAAAAAAGCTTTTAAAATATTTAATAACAAAGATGTAATGGAGTGGTTTGAAAATAGGGGTGTTCCTTTAGTAATACAAAGTGATAATTGTGTTTTCCCGAAATCTCAAAATTCACAAAATATAATAAACTAGAATTAATATTTTTGGATAATAAATCTATGATATTTGATAAAGTAATTATTGCAACTGGTGGTAGTCCTGACAAAGAGAGTTTTTCCTGGTTGGAGAAATTAAATCATAAAATAGAAGAGCCTGTTCCCTCATTGTTTACATTTAATATGCCTGAAGAACCAATTACAGATTTAATGGGGGTTGTAGTAGAAAATGTAATCCTTGGTATTCCGGGGACGCAGCTTAAATCTAATGAGCCTTTGCTTATTACACATTGGGGAATGAGTGGTCCCGCTGTTTTAAAATTGTCATCTTTTGGTGCGAGGGTACTAAGTGAAAAAGGTTATGATTTTAAAATCCAGGTTAACTGGGTTAATGAACAGAATACAGGCCTTGTCAGAGAAGAATTATTATTTGTCTCAGATGAACACTCAAATAAATTGTTATCAAACTTCAGGCCATATGCTCTCCCTAATAGGTTGTGGAGCTACCTTTTAGAGAAAAGTGAGTTGCATGAGTCAAAAAAATGGAAAGAACTTGGTAAGAAAGGGTTGAATAAACTGGTAAATATATTAACCAATGATGTTTATTCAGTAAAAGGGAAAACAACATTTAAAGAAGAATTTGTTACCTGTGGTGGAGTAAGCCTGGATAGTATTAATTTTGATACTATGGAAAGCAAAGTTTGTAAAAATTTGTATTTTGCCGGGGAAGTTCTGGATATTGACGGAATTACAGGCGGCTATAATTTACAAGCCGCCTGGACAACAGGGTATATTGCAGGAAAGTTAAAGTAATTATTTAACTGTAATATTTTTTCCTGCTTTAATTACAGCAACTGGTGCTTCATGACTCCAAAGAGCCTTTACAGTCGAAGGAACACCCAAAACAACAATATTTGCCTCATTTCCAACAGCAAGCTCAAAGTTTTTAATTCCCAGAGCTTTTGCAGCATTTGTAGTAATCAGATCATACAGGATATCTATTTCATCGAATGTTGTCATACCCATAATATGAGCTGAAATAAAAGCTACCTCCAGCATATTATTTCTTCCGAAAGGGTAGTACGCGTCGGAAATATCATCCTGCCCAAGGGCTACTGAGACTCCTGCATTGTAAAGATCCCGAACTCTGGCATGAAGAGGCCCTGTTTGAGGATCACTTACCAACCCAATTCTGGCTTTTTTCAGGAGGTGTTCTATTTTACGATAGTATACTTCAGAGTACATGGACATGGCTCTTGCATGCTGAATTGTAACTCTTCCTTCCCATCCTTCTTTCAGGGTCTTTTTAATAAGCATCTCTGTTGTCCGGAGATCAGGGTCCCCTGCATCATCCAGAAGCATTGAGACATCTTTATTGAATTCAACAGCCAGGGCAAACATCTTATCAATGTGATCCTGCATTTCCTCTTCTGTGTATTCTATCCATGGAATTCCACCTACAACATCGGCTCCAAGTTCCATTGCCTGTCTGATGTATTCTTCAGCTCCTGGATCTTTTGCTATCCCGTCCTGAGGGAAGGCAACAACCTGAACGTCTACCCTGTCCTTGTATTCTTCTTTGGCTTTTAATACGGCCTTAATACCTTCCAGTTTGGCTTTTGTATCTGTATCTGCAAATGCCCTGATATGTGTGTTTCCAAATTTAACAGCAAGATCGAGAGCTGTCCGGACATTCTCAATAATCCATTTCTCGTCGTATTCTTCCTTTACCTTTGAAGCCTGTTCAATAGATGTCATAGCACCACCCATTGATCCACTCTTGTAAGAGTTCATAGCATCCATACCAACCTTTTCGAGAGTATATACCTTATCCAGATGAAGATGTCCGTTTACAAAAGATTCAGTTACAAGGTTTCCCTTTGCATCTATGGTTTCATTTGCCTGGTCTGAAATCCCTTTTCGTATCTCAGTAACTTTCCCTCCTGAAATAGCAATATCTGTTGTTGTTCCTGTAGAATTTCGTAAAAGTGCATTTTTAATAAGAATGTCTATAGTCATAACTCCCCCTATTGATAAATGAAAAATGAAAAACTAAAATTTAGATTTGATACTAACATGAAATTAAACAGTTTGCAAAAAAAATGATCTTTCTCTTCTTCATTATTCACTTTTCATTTTTAGTTTTTCATTCAATACATCCATCCCGATTGTTTCATATTTCTATTTCTTAGAATTGTTTTCGGGGAATTAAGCATGCCCCTTCTTGTTCTCATTTTACTTAAATAATAAGCTTCGTCCGCTTTTTCTTTTCTAGTTCTATTATATTCTTCAAGTATATCCAGAAAATCATCATTTTTGCCATTTTTATAAATTACCTGTGCAAGTCCTTCTGCATCTGCCATTGCAAGATTTGCCCCTAATCCGGATAGAGGAGACAGGCTGTGACAGGCATCACCAATTAGAGTAATTCTTCCACTATACCATTTTTTAGGTCGGGTGTATCTTACATGGTCAAAGAAAATATTTTCCGGTAGATTTTTCAGCACTTCCATAATTATAGGATGAGTAAAATTTGAAAAATATTTTTTTATATGATCAGCTCTTTCTAATCGGGGGCTTTGAAATGTTTTTGGAGCTTTTCTAAAAAAGGATATAACTGTTCCATGGTCTACAGGATAAAGTGCTACCATTTTATTTTTATTCCAAATTTCTATAATTTCTTTATATTTTTTTGATACAGTAATTCCCCATAGCACAGAACCGGAAAAAGTGGTGTTTTTCTCAATATTCAGGAGTCCTGTATTATGTGTTATTTGTTTAGAGGTTTCTGAGTTTACACCATCGGCTCCAACAGCTAAACTGAAATTGTCACTACTGCCGTCAGATAATGTAGTATTAAGACCTGTTTGAGTTTCTTTGAAGTCCAACACAGAAAGATCCATTTCAACTTCAGGTACTCTTAAGCGTAATGCTTCATGGAGTACGTCTCTGCGTATTACAAAGCTTTGATCATTTGAAACTGTTTTTATTTCTTTAAGTATCTTTCCCTTAGAATTTTCAATTCTTTGAAGATTACGTTTTACCCCAGAGGCTTTTATTTCTGTTAAAATACCCATATTAGCAGCAGCATCCAGACCTTCTCCCTGAATGGACATGGCCAAGCCTTTTTTATTCCATTCTGCCTGTTTTTCGATTATTCGAAATGGAATATTCAGTTTTTTTAAATTAATAGCCAAAGACAGCCCGCTTATACCAGCACCTATAATTAGTATTTTTTTATTTTCCATAGAAGAATGAGTATAGAAAGTATAGATATTATTATCAATATGAGATTAATTATATTTACTGTTTATAAAATTCCAAAATAATTTTAATACCCCTTCCTCTTTCAAATCTGATTTGTAATTTCTATTGCTAATAGTACTGAATAACTATACTTTTATATGAGTATGAAAAAACTATTTTTATTTTTTATAGATGGAATTGGTTTATGCAAGAAAGAGAGCCCTATTTCACATCTGTTTACAAAAATTACCGGTAAGAAGCTTATGGCAGGTACTCAGCCTGATTTTTTTGATTCCGGAGTTATTTGTTCTGCAGATGCAAGTTTAAATGTTCCCGGTATTCCCCAATCGGCCACAGGGCAGGCAACAATCTTTACAGGTATTAATGCCTCAGAATATTTGGGATATCATCTTACAGCATTGCCTAATGAAAAACTGGTAAAATTAATAGAAGAACAGAGTTTAATGAAAAGTTTAGCTGAACAGGGTGTAACTGTTACATCTGCAAATATGTATTCCACTGAATTCTTTCAGAAAAGAGCTGCCCGAAGGCGCAATGCTTTTCCAGTTTCCACGCTTACCATAAAAGCCTCCGGGGTTCCTTTCCGCTATTTTTCTGATTATGAGAAAAGCATGGCTGTTTTTGCAGATATTACAAATAGGCTTATAAGGGAAAGGGGATATGATATTGAAGAGATACCCCCTGAAACAGCTGCCAGGAACCTGTTAAATATTTTAAAAGATAATCAGTTTGTATTTTTTGAATATTTTATGACTGATATTTATGGACATAAGCGGAATATGGAAGGTCTTGGGAAAAGTGTAGATATTCTTAATAACTTTACAGAAACTGTCTGGGCAGGAATCGAAAAGGAAACCTCTATATTAATAATTAGTGATCATGGGAATGCTGAAGATTTATCAACGGGAGATCATACCTCCAATGATGTTCCCGCAATTTTATTTACAAAAAATAAAAATGAGGCAAAGCAATTTGCAGATTCCATTCATAGTCTGGTAGATATCTATCCATGGGTATTGGAGTATTTTTCTGATAAATAATAAAACTATAATTGAAATACAGAAATTACTGATGTAAAATTACTTTTTAAAAGGAAGGTTTTTATGAAAAAAAGAATTATATTGATTTCCATTTTATTTTATATACTACTTGGTGCTTATGCCTCGGAAAATATAGAATCAAAAATAGTTGAAGTTACTGTATTTACTGATCGAGCACAGGTAACCCGGCAAGCTGACTTTAATCTTCAATTCGGAGAGCATAAACTTGTATTAACCAATCTGCCGGATCAGATAGATCCAAACAGTATTCAGGTAAAAGGTTCAGGAAATTTTATGCTTTCTGATGTTAAATTAACAACCAGATATCTTACTCAGGTTGTTTCTCTAAGAATAAGGGAGCTTGTTGAGAAAAGACAATCTCTGGAAAAGGAAATAATTAAATATAATGATGCAGTAAACGAAGCAGAAAGTGAGAAACGATTTATAGAAAATATTTCACGAAAGCTTACAGCCACAGGTGAAGGTTCTTCAGAACCAGTTCTGGATCCAGGAAAATGGATTGAAATGGTTTCGTTTTATAGAGAAAAACTGGGTCAATTAAATGCAGAACTTAGAGAATCAAGAAAATTTGCAGAAGATATTCGTATGGAAATTAATCGAATAAATATGGAAATACAATCAGAAGGTGCAAATCAAAATAAGGCTGTTAAGGAAGTTGAAATTTCTATTAATATAATAAAAGAAGGGAAGGGCAAACTTGATATATCTTATTTAGTCTATGGGCCTGGTTGGAGTCCGGATTATACTGTTAGAGTAAATGGTTCTTCAAAAGAGGTAAGTCTGATGTATCAGGCACTAGTCTGGCAAAGCACTGGAGAGGACTGGTCTGATGTCTCTATGAAACTGTCTACGGCAAAACCTCAGGTCAGCGGCAGAATTCCGGAACTCACCCCCTGGTTCATTAATGCCTGGAAGCCTCAGCCTGTAAGATCCAGCCGAAGCAGTGGTAATGTGCCTTCAATGGCAGCTGCTCCTATGGCAAAATCCATGGCAGAAGAATTGCCTATGGAAATGGCTGTTGAGGCTGATGAAGCCCTCCCTGATATGGTATATCAGACTGCAACAGCTACTTCTGCTACAACATCTGTATTATTTGAATTATCCGGGAAAAATACAATAATTAGTGATAATCAGACACATAAGGTAACTGTATCAGTTTTTGAATTGCCAGGAGAGTTCCTATATTCCTCAGTTCCGAAACTTTCCTCTTTTGCTTTTTTAATTGCAGATGTAACAAACAACAGTGATTTCCCATTTTTACCAGGGGGAAGCCATATTTTTCTGGATAGTAACTATGTTTCTGATGGGTATATTGAGTCTGTATCCTCAGACTGAAGATATAAAAGTAATACTGATTGAACCCGACTATACTGCTGATACAGCAGTTCTTAAGAAAGTGGCTAATCAATTTCTGGAGTGGTCTATTAACATAGAACCCGGTAAAACTGTTAAGATCCCATTTTCATACTCCGTTGAATATCCGGAAAATATGGTAGTGAGTGGGTTAGAATAGACATGGCTTCCGTCAATCTGGCAACAGAGAAGGCAACGGTCAGTTACGATCCGCAAAAAATTGATATTGAGAGTATTCTGAATGCAGTTCCCGGAGCTGCTTATACACCTATTTAAATTAAGAGAATAAATTATGTAAGACAATATTATTAAAGTTTAATAAAGAGCCAATTTAACAATTAGTAAAATTGGCTCTTTTTTTGTACTTATTCTGATACTTTCTTTACACCAGTAGCACAAGGACCTTTTCGTCCTTCACCTACTTCGAATTCAACCTGATCGCCTTCATCGATAAAACCCTGTACTTCATTTATATGTACAAATAAGTCGTCTCCACCTTCCTGCTGAATAAATCCATATCCTTTTGATGAATTAAACCATTTTACTGTTCCATTAGCCATTGTAACCTCTTATTTACTCGTGAAAATTTTGTTCATGCTATAAAAATACAGTTAATTAATCAATAGTTTTTTTGCTAACTAATGAATAAAAATATTTTATTGCTGATTTATCCTTAAAAAACTTAAGTACTTTACATTTATTATCATTTAATGTTAAGTTCCAGTCTCTTAAATGGTAACTTCCGGTCTATAACCATCAATAAAATAATAAAATATAGCTTCGCCTGGACTGGGCAAATAATTTTGCAGGCTGGTTTCAAGGGAACAATATAATGATATTTGAAGAATTGGGTTTAAAACCCGAGCTTCTTAGAGCGGTAAGCTCAAGAGGCTACAAAACAACTACGCCTATTCAGGCTCAGGCAATCCCTGCAATTTTAAAGGGAAAAGATGTCTTAGGTGGAGCTCAAACCGGTACAGGAAAAACTGCCGCTTTTGCTCTTCCTATACTTGATAAGCTTAGTAATGAGCGCATAAGTAAGAATAAGTATCCCAAGGCTCTCATTCTTACACCAACAAGAGAGCTTGCTGATCAGGTAGGTGAAAGTTTTATAGATTATGGAAAATTTCTTAATCTGAATATTATAAAAATATATGGTGGGGTTAAAATAAATCCTCAGATAGCAAATCTTAGAAATGGTACAGATATTGTAATTGCAACACCTGGTCGACTTTTAGATCATGTACAGCAGAAAACTATAAATCTTTCCAAAATAGAAATTCTTGTTCTTGATGAAGCTGACAGAATGCTGGATATGGGATTTATAAATGACATAAAGAAGATTATTAGATTTCTTCCAGAGCATCGGCAAAATTTAATGTTTTCAGCAACCTATAGTAATGATATAAAAGCACTTGCCAGGGGTATCCTCCAGGATCCTGTATCTGTGGAAGTAACAAAAAGAAATGCAGCTGCTGATAAAGTTGAGCAGTTAGTTCATTTTATAGATAAAAATCAGAAACGCCATCTCCTTGCTCACCTTATAAAAGAAGAGTCCTGGTATCGTGTATTAATTTTTGTAAAAACAAAACATGGTGCAAATCGTCTTACTTCACAGTTACAAAAGGGTGGTATTCCCTCTGCTGCTATTCATGGAAATAAAAGTCAGTCAGCAAGGGCCAGGGCTTTGAAGAACTTTATTAACGGAGATACTCAGGCTTTGGTTGCAACAGATGTAGCTGCCAGAGGTTTGCATTTGGAGGATCTAAGTCATGTTGTTAATTTTGATCTTCCGAATATACCCGAAGATTATATTCATCGTATTGGGCGAACTGGTCGTGCCGGGAAGTCCGGAATAGCAATATCTCTTATCTCTCCCGATGATAAGCCCCTTCTAAATAGGATTCAGAAAATTTTAAAAGATCCTGTTCCTGTAGGAGTATCAAGTACTTTTAAACCTGTTTTTGAACCTGCAGCACCAAAGAATCAACCAGGGAAAGATAAAACTGTTCATAATAATAAACCTAAAAAGTTTAAATCAAAAAATAAAAATGTGGGTACTTTTGGACCAAAAGACAGTGGCCCTCAAAAACGTCGCAGACAATCTGCATAAAAATAAGGGCCTTAAATACTATGTTTTAGGCCCTTATAATTTTTATATTCCTGTTCTTTAACTTGACTTAGCCCGCTAATTAAATAAAATATTATTAGAGATTCATTCTATGGAGGGAATATGATATCTTTTATTGCAAAGTTGTTAGTGGCCTTAAACAGTAATTCAAGGCCTGGAGAATTAGCATCTGGTATTGCCTTTGGCTTATTACTTGCTCTTGTACCAGCAGGTAATCTTTTATGGTTTTCTATCTTCATAATAGTTTTTTTCCTAAAACATAATATTGCCGCTTTATTACTTAGTATGGGACTATTTCGAATAATTATACCAATCTTTGACTCATTGCTGGATATAATTGGTGGATATGTACTTGAGATATCTACTTTTCAGGAATTTTTTACCAGTTTATACAATATTCCTTTTCTTTCTTATAGTAATTTTAATAATACAGTTGTAATGGGTGGGTTAATTCTTGGAATTATTCTCTGGATTCCTGTGTTTTTTCTATTTGTTATTCTAATAAAAATTTACAGAAAAAAGTTAGCTCCAA
>JAQIBN010000011.1 GCA_027859095.1 Spirochaetia bacterium
AAGCCAATTAATTTTAATAAAATTATTCCCATATATCCCCTTAGTGGAAAATTAAATCAGGGAACATTAAGACGAGCTGTTTCTGAAGCAATAGATGAACTGGCAAGATTTACTAAGAATCAGCTCCCTGAATATATAATTCAGAAATATAATTTCATAGAACGTAACAATGCTATAAAAAATATTCATTTCCCTGATTCCATACATGTACTTGAATTATCTGAGAAGGTATTACGTTATGAAGAATTATTTTACCTGCAGCTTACTGTTGGTAGAAAATCAAGAAATATAAGAACTGTTCAAAGACAAAATAATAATCGTAAATATATTTTCCAGAGTAAATTTATTAATCAATTACCATTTAAACTTACCAGTGATCAGGAAAAAGTACTTAAAGAGATAAAAAGTGACATGGAATCAGACAGTCCTATGGCAAGATTATTACAAGGGGATGTTGGCAGTGGAAAAACATTAGTTGCTTTTATATCTTCTTTAAGAATTATTGAATCAGGTGGTCAGGTTGCATTTATGGCACCTACCGAACTTCTGGCAAAACAACATGCTGAAAACGCAGCAAAACTAATGGAACCTTTGGGCATACGTCTTGCATTTTTAAGCAGTAATGTTAAAAACACCCAAAGGAAACCCCTGCTGGCTGCACTTGCTAAAGGAGATATTGATTTAATTATTGGAACCCATGCCCTTTTTACAGGGAATGTTGAATTCCAGAACTTGCAGTATGTAATTGTCGATGAACAACATAAATTTGGTGTGCTACAACGAATGGCACTTTTAAATAAAGGAGATACACCAGATCTTCTGCTAATGACAGCCACACCAATTCCAAGAACTTTAACTTTAACACTCTTCGGAGATATGGATGTATCAATAATTAAAACAATGCCATTAGGTAGAAAACCTGTAATAACTCATCTATCTGTTTTTGATAATGAAAATAAAGTTTATGATGCTGTTAGACAGGAAATTAAAAAAGGTCATCAGGCATACTTTGTTTACCCCAGGATAGAGGAAAGTGAATTATCAGGTAATATTAAAAATGCAGAAAGCATGTATGAATATCTGAGAGAAGAAATTTTCCCTACATTAAAATTAGGATTAATACATTCAAGGTTAGCTGAAGATGAAAAAAATCAAACAATGAAAAACTTTGTTGCAGGTAAAACTAATATTCTTGTATCAACCAGTGTGGTTGAAGTCGGAGTAGATATCCCAAATGCAACTTGCATGATTATTGAACATGCTGAATATTTTGGTCTCTCAGGGTTGCATCAGTTAAGGGGAAGAGTGGGAAGAGGAAAGGATCAATCATATGCATTTCTTGTTTACTCAAAAGATCTAAGTGAAATTGGAAAAATAAGATTAAAGACAATGATGAAATATAATGATGGGTTTTCAATTTCTGAAGAGGATCTTAAATTAAGAGGACCGGGAGAACTCGCTGGAAGCAGGCAATCAGGTTTTTTAAATCTAACTTATGCAGATCTTATAAGAGATTTTAATATACTGGAAACAGCAAGAGAAGATGCATTCAAAATTCTTGAATCTGACCCTGGGTTTTTAAAACCGGAACATTCTGTAATACGTGAAGTTTTTGAGAGATGTGAACCTTTTAAAGGGGCTGTTGAAAAAGAGGAGCATATATTATGAGGGTTATCGGCGGAATATATGGAGGGCGCACAGTTAAATGTCCGCCTGGAGGAATTCGGCCCTCTATGGATAGCAGAAGGGAATCGCTTTTTTCAATTCTGGGTAATCTTGAAGGACAATCTTTTCTTGACCTCTTTGCCGGGTCAGGGGTAGTTGGGATTGAAGCAGCTTCCAGAGGGGCAGAACCTGTTTTGCTGATTGAAAACGATCGAGGGAAAAAAAGAGTTATTCTTGAAAATTTAAAAATTGTAAAAACTGATATCTCACTCTGGATAATGGATGTACGAAGATACATTGATACATCAAAACCAAAATGGGATATAATTTATGCGGACCCACCCTTCCCTTTTACCGGACGAAAAGAAATTATTATGCAGATTGATAAAAATAATATCCTGGATGAAAAAGGTATTATAATTATGCATCACCCTTCGTCTGATAAATGGGATAGCACTGTTGGCAATTTAGAGTGCTTCGATATTCGAAAATATGGTGGATCAATTTTAAGTTTCTTCAGAAGAAAAGAGTAGAAACTCAATATATGACCTCTCTATTCTTCAGGAATTACCCGCACAGCACCCTTATCAGCAGAACTAGCCATAAGAGCGTACGCTTGAAGGGCTTTGGATATCTTACGATTTCGCCCTTCAGGAGTAAATGCTGCTTTCCCCTTTGCTTGTTCTATTTGTTTTCTTTCAACTAACTCTTTATCACTAATTTTTATTTTAATGGAACGGGAAGGAATATCAATAGATATTAGATCTCCGTCCTGAATAAGGGCAATGGCTCCCCCTGCAGCTGCTTCAGGAGATACATGACCTATAGATAATCCTGAAGTACCACCGGAAAATCGTCCATCAGTTATCAACGCACACTCTTTACCCAAATGCATAGATTTAATATATGAAGTTGGATAAAGCATTTCCTGCATACCAGGTCCTCCTTTTGGACCTTCATAGCGAATTATCACAACATCACCTGATTTAACAGTTCTATCAAGTATTCCATCACATGCCAGATCCTGAGAATTGAAAACTTTTGCTGGCCCAGTAAATTTATAAATGGAAGGATCAACTCCTGCTGTTTTTACAATACACCCTTTTTCAGCAATATTTCCATATAATATTGCCAATCCGCCATCTGTGGTATAGCAATTTTCTATATTACGTATACAACCATTGACCCTGTCTGTATCCAGTTCTTTATAGTACTGACTATGACTTCCCATTTTTCGATTACGTAAAATTCCTCCAGGAGCACTTTTATATAATTTTTCAGTTTTTTCAGATACTTCAGACTGTATAATATCCCATTTCAATAGGGCTTCCTTAAGAGTGTCTCCATCAATTCGATTTACACTGGTATCAATTAACTCACCTCTATCAAGTTCTGCCATAATTCCCATAATTCCACCAGCGCGATTAACATCCTCTACATGATAATGTGAACTGGGAGCTACTTTACAAAGTCCAGGAGTTTTTCTTGAAAGAGTATCAATGTCATTCATTGTAAAAGCAACACCGGCTTCATTTGCAATTGCCAATAAATGGAGAACTGTATTAGTAGATCCCCCCATTGCAATATCAAGGGTCATGGCATTCATAAATGCGGCTTTTGTAGCGATAGAACGGGGTAATACCGATACATCACCATCAAAATAATATTTTTCTGACATTGTTACTATTAAGGAGGCAGCTTCTTCAAAAAGTTTAGTTCTGTTACTATGGGTTGCAACAACTGTACCGTTACCAGGAAGAGCGAGCCCAATAGCTTCATTGAGACAATTCATAGAATTAGCAGTAAACATACCCGAGCAGGATCCACAAGTTGGACATGCTGCATTTTCTATTTGGGAGATCTCTTCGTCTGAAACAGTTGCATCTGCACTAAGAACCATTGCATCAACCAGATCATATTTTTTATTCCCTATTTTACCTGCTTCCATAGGACCACCGGAAACAAATATTGTAGGGATATTAAGGCGCATAGCTGCCATTAACATTCCAGGAGTAATTTTATCGCAATTACTTATACAGACTAATGCATCTATTTTATGAGCATTGCACATGTATTCCACACTATCTGCAATTAATTCCCGGGAGGGGAGGGAATACAGCATACCATCATGTCCCATGGCAATTCCATCATCAATGGCGATGGTGTTAAATTCCGCAGCAAAACAACCTTTACTCTCTATTATCTTTTTTACCTGCTGACCTACCTCATGAAGATGGACATGTCCGGGGACCATCTGGGTAAAGGAATTTGCAATACCAATTATGGGTTTTCCAATTTGTTCCTGTTTAAGCCCGTTAGCCCGCCAAAGACTTCTTGCTCCAGCCATTTTTCGTCCTTTAGTTGTTGTATCGCTTCTTAATGGTATTGCCATTTAATAACTCCTGTATAATAAAATAATCTTTCTATAGTACTATGTCACATTTATAATTTAACCTTTTTTAACCAGGACTGAAGCCTTTACTGTTCCTGCATGGCCACCCAAATCTATAACCAAATGCCAATACCCCTTATATGGAGATGTTAAATTAATTAGTAAATTTTTAGATAGTCCACCAATATGACTATACTTTTTCCCTTTTTTATAATTATTAAAATTTATCTCGTCAAGAAGTTGTACATTAGCCTGCTTATCTAATTTTGTCTCTACAACATCTCCTTTCTTTAATTGGAATTCATAATGCAAATAATTCAAACCAGACTCCTTTCATATTGCAAAACAGTTTTTTACCGGAATATCCTATACTCAATAATACATTAAGCACTGGTAGAACTCAAGAAATATAAAAATTTTGAAACTCGGAACAGTTTAGCCTTTCCATAATCAGCATGGAAAGATTTTAAAGTTCACAATTATTTTAACCTTTTCTTTTTTTCAGATATATCAAGATAATTCTCATTTGTACTTATTTTCTTTCCAGTTTTATTTTCCAATGCATTTTTGGCATCACCTGCAATCTTGCCACCATCTTTTGCATCCTGTTTCAGCTTATTAAAACCTTGAGAATTATCGGTTTGAGTTATTTCAGTAGTGGCCCTTTCTCCAAGCATTGAAAAAATAAGCTCAAGATCAGTCATATGGTCCCGCAAGTTTTCTCTTTTTAGTTGTTTTAATTCCTTGTATTCACCAGGAGTCATTCCAAAGGCTCTGCTTTGGAAGATGGAATAGACTGGATAATACGGAATAGACCTTCTGTGTTAGCACAATTTATCCTTTGCACACCACCGGCAGTTTCTATCGAAAGGGGGGTGGCAAATTGCCCCCACCCTTTGGCAAGTTCTGCATCGCGTCTTCTCATATCTTTAATATAACCCCTGGGATTCTTTGAATCAGTTAATGCAAAAACAACATCTTCAATTACAAACCACCATTCATTATTATGGATAACTTTTCGTATCTCTTTTTTTTGGAAAATTGCTATTTTCTTACTTTCATTCACCTACCAGCTCCCTCAACAATAGCAATCTCATCCTCACTCAATCCATAAAGCTCATAAACCATTTTATCAATCTCATTCTCAGTTTTCTCAATATCAGCTTTTAAACCCTGAGCCTTTTCTTTCTGCTCATTAAAAAACTGCATCCATTCAGATTCATCTGAGAGACTGAGTTTTATTTTTGCTTTCTTTAATTCTTTTAAGAAACCCTTGAAATCCAGTTCATACCAGTTAAGTAGTTTTTTACTCAGTTTTTCAACTTCAAATTTACTCTCTAGTAATTTAGTAAACTTTGATCTGACAACCTGGAATTCCGAAGTATTATTAATTATTTCATCTGTTTTTTGCTCAAACTTCTCTTCATTTTTTAATTCTGGAATAGGTATTTGTTCAAAATATTGTGGTTTGACTTCTATATATCCTCCACTTCTTACAACACAAATAGATTTAAGAAATTCCCATACAATTTTTGAATTAAAAATACAAAGTAATGTCTTATTTGCAACAGGTAAAAATACAGCAGGTGCATTAATATAAACACCCTCTGAGTCTAAACAGAATTTATTAGCATTTTGTAGATTTGGAAATATAATTTTTGGTTTATCAAATAAATTATAATATGCACAATTTCTCAATTCCCACCAAAAATCTCCTTTATCATATCTC
>JAQIBN010000185.1 GCA_027859095.1 Spirochaetia bacterium
CTGCAGGACCAAGAATCTCAACCTGAACCAGTTTCCACCCGTCAAGAGAGCTATATACTTTTACTGAATGATCAACAACCTCAGCTTCCTTTACTCCCCTGAAAACAAGTCTGAACAACCTTGAGAAAGGAGGGAATCCAAGAGATTTTCTTTTAACTATTTCATCTTTATAATAAGCTTCCTGCTTATTATCTGCAGCCATACGAATAGCGCTATTTTCAGGATCATAAGTTTGTATAAGGACTAAACCATCGGTCGAATATCTTCCAGCCCGGCCGGAAACCTGTGTTATAAGAGAAAAGGTTCGCTCTCCCGCTCTAAAATCAGGAAGATGAAGTCCACTGTCTGCAAGAACAATACCCACCAATCGGACACCTGGAAAATTCAAACCCTTGGCAACCATCTGAGTACCAAGAAGAATATCAATTTTTTTATCTTTGAAATCCTTTAAAGTTTGTGCTAATAACCCCTTCTTTTTTACTGAATCTGAATCAATTCTTGCAATACTTAAATTTGGAAAAAACTTTTTAACCTCATCTTCTACCAACTCAGTACCAAACCCTGAATACCCTACATCAAGGGAATTGCAAGAGGGACAAATAGAAACAGGTAAACGAACTGAACCACAATAGTGACAGATCATTCTATTAGTGTTTTTATGATAGGTCATTGATACAGAGCAATGTTTACATTCCATGTCCCAACCACATGTTTTGCAGTGGAAAAAGTATGAAAAGCCTCTTCTGTTAAGAAAAAGTATAGTTTGTTTTCCTTTTGCATGTGTAATTTTCATCTCATTAATTAATTCTCTTGATAAAGGGCCACTAGTACCCTTCATATCAATAATACGATTTAGAGGTATAACTCCACCAGAAAGTCGCTTTGTCAGATTTAAGCGTTGTATAATACCTTTTTCCATCAACTGATAAGCTTCAATAGAAGGAGTAGCTGAACCCATTACCAATCGGGCAGAACTAAACGATGCCCGTTTCATTGCAACCTGACGTGCATGATACCTGGGAGTAGATCCCGATTTATACGAACCCTCATGCTCTTCATCAATAATAATTAGTCCCAATTTTACTGCAGGTGCAAAAACGGCGCTTCTGGCACCAATTATTAAAACAGCTTCCCCTCTTTTTATTTTCTGCCACTCAACCAACCTTTGAGAGGGGGTAAGTGCAGAATGAAGAATGGCCACTCTATGTTGGAATCTACTTTGAACCTGGTTTGTAAGCTGATGAGTAAGAGATATTTCAGGAACAAGATAGATCACACTTCCACCCTCTTCAATTACTCTTTCCGCAGCCTGAAGAAAAACCTCAGTTTTCCCGGATCCTGTTATACCATAAAGATAGAGTAATTTTTTATCAGAAGATGTAATTTCTTCAACAGCTATTATTTGTTCCTGTGATAAAGTTCGTGGAATTACACTTACAGGATCTTCTGAATCAAATGCAGGAGTACGACTATCACGCCTGCCTCCCGGGAGCATAGAAGATAAAGCCTCACCAAGAGAACAAAAATACATCGAAGCTATCCATTCGGCAAGATCTATTTCTTTTCTATCAAACAATACATTTTTATCGACAACTCTGGTTATAGGTTTTATTTTAAAATCTCCAGGAGGTTTAAAAGAACTTTCAGAAATTACAAAACCGGTTAGAGATCGTCTTCCAAAGGTTGCAACAACTCTAAAACCAGTCAGACATTCTTTTTCAGTTGACAAATAGGTAAAAGAGCCATTAACTGGTGTATTAAATACTACCTGTATATATTTTGAAAGGTTAATCATTGAGAATTTTTATTGTCAAGATAAACCTTAACCTGTTTAAGATCTTCCCAGACAGGCTTTCTGTACTCTTCAGGATTACGAAGTACACCACTGGGATGATAGGTAGGAATAAGAGAAGTTCCTTCATACTTGTAAACCTGCCCGCGGAGCCTCCCGATCCCTTCATTTCGTCCTGTTAATACCTGGCTTGCGATTTTCCCCACAGAAAGAATTATATCCGGTTTAATAATATTTATCTGTCTTTCAAGGTATGGAAGACATGCAGCTATTTCATCAGAACCAGGATCCCTGTTTTCCGGTGGGCGACACTTGATAATATTAGCAAGGAAAATGTGTTTGTCTCTTTCCAGGCCAATTGCATCCATCCATTTATCCATGTACTGCCCTGCCCGGCCTACAAAAGGAAGACCTGTTCTATCCTCATCAGCTCCAGGAGCCTCTCCTATTATCATAAGAGAAGGCTTAATAGCACCAGTACCAGGAACTACTTTTGTTCTACTTTCACATAATTTACATTTAGTGCACACAGAAATCTCTTCTGCTATTTTTTCAAGACTATCTGTTGATATTTTAAGTCCGGAATGATCTTTAAGGTAACCTGTTGCTAAGTAATCAGATGTAAGGTTTAAAAGATCCCATATATCTGTAAGTATTTTATCATTATTATCCAATGAACAACCTTCCTAATAGTATATTTTATGGAAAAACAAACCTTTTGAAGCAGCTGTTGTTCCCGCCATTTTCCGGTCTTTACTTTCTAAAGCTTTAAAAAATTCAGATGCTCCTGAATCTAAAGCAGCATATTTTAAGATTGATCCGACTATGGATCTTACCATTTTCCATAAAAATGCATTCCCTTCTATTTGAAATACAATAAGATC
>JAQIBN010000192.1 GCA_027859095.1 Spirochaetia bacterium
AAGCAATCTGGCTTATGCCTTTAGCTGGTTTCAGAACAAAAATGAGCTATCAGACAGTACAACTTTAAACATCATTATTGATTTTATTCAACAGATACCCTATGAAATACCTGAAAATGATTATGGAATCTTCACACCAACTGAAGTGCTTTATAAAAATGCTGGAGACTGTGATTCTAAATCTGTACTGGCTGCTATTTTGTTACAAGATATGGGATACGACACAGTACTTTATTATAGTAAAGAGTATAAACATGTAATGCTTGGAATAAATGTACCATCAACAGGTGAATATAAAGAATTAAATGGAAAATCCTATTATATTACAGAAATGACCTCACCTGGTTGGCAGATTGGGGATATTTCTCCAGATTGTGCAGATTTAAGGTATTGGAATATTATTTCTTTAAGGCAACCTGAAGAACCTAAGGAGGGGATTAATCCGGAAGTTCTTGCAATTCCAATGAGTAGTACTCCAGAAAATATTATAAAGCACACAGGATTTTCACTTCTTTACTCACCTGAACATGAACAGGCAGCATGGGTTGTGTATGTACTGACCTCAAAAGAAGTAATGGGAACTGTAGCACGATCGAATAATTTTAGAGAGGATCCATCCATAAGAACAGAATCTGCAACACTTGCAGATTATAAAGGATCTGGTTATGACAGAGGACATCTTGCCCCTGCAGGTGATCTGAAATGGAATGAATCTGCAATGAAGGACTCTTTTTTTCTATCAAACATGAGCCCTCAGGAACCCGGTTTTAACAGAGGAATATGGAAGAATCTTGAAGAATGGACAAGGGAACAGACTGTAATTAATGGTGAACTAATTGTAATTACAGGACCTGTACTAACAGATGGTCCCTATGATGAGATAGGTGAAAATGGTGTTGATATTCCAAAGAGATACTTTAAGGTTCTGCTGGATTATAAGGAACCGGAGATAAAAGGTATTGGTTTTATTATGGAAAACAAAGCTTCTAAAGAAGATATTTTCAATTTTGCTGTTTCTATTGATACAGTTGAAGATATAACTGGAATAGATTTTCTCTACCTGTTACCGGATATGCAGGAAGAAAACATGGAGTCCCATTATAACACAAATTTATGGCAGCAGTAGGGAGGTCATGAAAACAACCCAATCCGTTTACCAATAAAAGGATAAAACCAGATAATCCATCATCGGCTTTACTATTTTTAGTGTTTTCCTTGTTCTGTAAGATATAATGCTTTAGTAGTACTGTTTTCTTGCGTACACTAATAATTATAATTAAGATCGGAACTTATATCCATACTCACTGACATTATTGATCATCTTGACATCTGTCACGTTACACGTTATATTATTAATTGTGATAAAGAGTTTTGCAGATAAAAAAACACAGGATTTTTTTATGACCGGTAGATCAAAAATATTTCAACCGGATATTCTTAAAAGGATTAGGCGGAAGCTGGAATATATAAATCTAGCTTATAGATTAGATGATCTTAAAGTTCCACCCGGTAATAAGCTCCATAAATTAGGGAAAGATAGAATAGGGCAATATGCTATTTCTATAAATGATCAGTGGCGAATATGTTTTAGGTTTGTTGAGGGCGATACGTATGATGTTGAAATCACCGACTACCATTAGGAGAAGATAATTATGAGCATTCTGAATTTAGAAAATAGAAGTATCAGGCCTGTACACCCAGGTGAAATGCTTCGGGAAGATTTTATTCCGGACTATAAACTTTCTGTTTCAACTCTTTCCAAAGCTTTATTTGTTTCCCGTCAAACTGTAAATGAACTCATTCAGGAAAGGCGTTCTTTAAGTCCCATAATGGCACTCAGACTATCTCGCTTGTTTGGGAATTCAGCTGAATTCTGGCTCAACGCACAACGGGCAGTAGATCTGTGGGATGCAGCTCATTCTTCAGGAGAAAGCATTAAAGATATTAGACCTCTGGTTATTGCATAGAACTAAAATCAATTACCAAACTCTAAGAGATGCACTCGCTGTGTTATTGATAATATATGTTTTCCAACTCTTTCTTTAATTGGACAGCTATATCTATATCCAGCCTGGTTACTTTAGCAACAAAGTTGAAATAGGCTCCATTTGACAGTATATTATATGGATTTTTTATATTAATTTGTGATATATTGAATAAAGGAATAGAATTTGTTATGAGGATATATGCTGACACATCAATATTTGGTGGTGTTTTTGATAAGGAATTTTCTAATCCCAGTAAGCAGTTCTTTGAGGAAGTTAGCGCAGGTAGATTTGAACTGATGACTTCTGCTCTTGTTGAAGCAGAAATTGAACCGGCACCTGAGGCTGTCCGAATGTTCTTTGCAAAATATGCGGAATTAGCTAATATTGTAGATATAGGCAGGGAAGCCCTGGATCTTAGATTGGAATACATTGGATCAGGAGTAGTTACAGATAAATCAATGGATGATGCACTACATGTTGCTCTTGCAACAGTTTCTTGTTGCGATTTTATTGTAAGCTGGAATTTTAAGCATATAGTTCATTTTGATAAAATCCCGAAGTATAATGCTGTTAATGTATTAAATGGGTATAGTCCTATTGGGATATTTTCTCCACTGGAGGTAATTAATTATGGTAATCCATGAACCTGAATGTGTTTTATTAAAACGTCGTGGTGCAGAACACGTCATGCGATTATTGTCAGACAAGAATAGGGAAGAGGAATTATTATTCTGGAGTAAACGTACGAAACAATTACGTTCTGTACAGAAGGCTAAAAGAGTAAAAGTATGATAAGTTTGTATATTTAAGCAGTAATATAAGTGGTTATTAGACTAATCTCTATCCCTCCAACTCTTCCTGTATCTGAATAATTATATCCTTATCCAACCTGGTTACTTTAACAACAAATTCAACATCGGCTCCATTTGTTGGCATTATTCTTGCTGTTTCGTGTTTTCCTTCATGCCTGCCTTCCTGTCGTATTTTCATGGCTGTTGTCATAGCAATTTGACCTCCTTGCGGTGATATTTTATTTAAAGATTCTTTAATATAAGTTTTATCAATTTCTGTTGTATTCATTATATAAAGGAGAAATGATATTACAGCTTCTCTTTTATCTTCTCCAAAATAGTCTACAAGTAGTGCAAAAATATTCTTAAATTGTGTTTTAATATATCCTTCATCGGAGATGTGCTTGAAAAGTAGTGCCAGTACCTTGTTTATACTGGAATTAAATCTTTCCATTATTTTCTTATCCGATATTTTGGTTAAATTGGTTAATATATAACTGAAATCCGGGATAAATGGTTTTAATGAATCGTTGTAAATGCATGAAAAACAAGATCTGAATAATATTCTTTCAGACTTGAATCAATGTAACTGTTATTATCATTTTCCAGAGTTTCGAGATTAAGGTGCTTAAGAAGTTCTTCAGAGAAGGTAGATTCAATTAGATCTTTGGTATTCTCCTTTACGCTTTCTATTTCCTTAAACAACTTATCATGGGGACTGATAATATCTTTCATGCTTTAAAAATACAACAAGAAGGATATCTGGGCAAGAATCTTATTGCTAATGGGGTATTAACTCTCACTCTTAAATTTATTGTTTAATGCTTGTTTCTCTGAATGAAATATTAGAAAGGAGAATAAGCAGTGAATAAAAGCCGGAAACTAAATTCCCGACTTCTAAGAAACTGTACAATCAATTTCAGATGCTTTCAAAATATTTATATATAAAGATCATTCATCAGCCGCCCTACTATCCTCAGCGTTTTCCTTGTTCAGTAAGATATAATGTTCTAGTAGTACTGTTTTCTTGTGTACCATAATAATTATAATCAAAATCGGAACTTGTATCCATCATTACTGACCTTGATTCAGATAAAATTGCCACAAGCCGAAAATTCGGTTTGTCCATAGATTTGGAAACAAGATAATGAATTACTGTATAGCCTGCTGTATCAGACATTTTTGCTACTGTGCCATAGCCCATTTCATTCATCTGTTTTTGCAAATCCATTACGGTGGTGTAGACATAACATTCCATTTCTCCAATAAGCTCATTCTCTATTGAAACAAGTTCAAGTTCGTCTTTGTTGAAATCAATATAGCCTTCCATGTCTGGTTGAAGTATTGAAAGTGGAACTAAATCTCCTTTTCTGTTCACAAGATATGCTTCCTGTACAAAGCCCGCCCTATCAACAAGATAGCGATATGTTATTATTGTAGCCTTTGAAGGATCCTTACCTTCCTCATAGCCGGAACCCAGTTGCTCAATTGTAATAATATTACCCTGAACATCAAGGACTTCATATTCAGCAATGCTTATAAATTTCGTCGTTTTATCTCTGGTTACATTGCTTTGTTTAGATAAATTCCCATACCCCTGAATTATGGAATAATCACCTACTTCAGGATTGTCGTGAATAAATATACGGTTTGGAGCCGGAACAGATGATGCGGCTGATTCGATTAGCATACTCATACAGCCTGTAAAGGTTAATAACAATGCTGCTAATTGTAGCAATAAAAGAACTTTAATTATTTTTCTCATAAATGTACTCCTGTAAAATGTTTTCTATTAATCCTATATTCGAATAATACTAAAACTGGCATAAGTTACTGCCAGTTAAGAATTTGAACTCCACCTCCTTCGATCCATGTATACACTACAGATTCATTCACAGATACACCGTGCAGATAGCAGATACATTTTTGTGTTTTTGTTTTCTACTGTTGCTTTGCATAGTTTGCTCCTTACTTATCATCTATTATAGGTACCGGTTTGTATCCCTAAAATAGGGAATTGACCCTATTCACCGTTATTCCGGAGGGGTATAAATAAAGATATCAGCTCATATTGGCTGTGAACTTTCAGGACCTCATAAATCTTCTGGATATGGTTGTCTGCTGTTTTTACCGAGATAGGCTTTCCTCTTTTCTTTCCCCGTAGAGACTTTAGTTCCGAAGCAATCTCCTTCTTGTTTTTCCCCTGCAAGAGGAGGAGGACAATTTCTATCTGCCGGGGACTAAGGGAATATTCGGCACACATTAACCGGATGTCGCTGTATAAACGGAAAAGACTGTTCCCAGCCGGAGGGACAGGAACTCAAGCAAATCGGCATCGTCTTCTACCAGCAGGACAGTAGACTTATTATTTGAACTGTTTATCGACATACTGCCATCCTTTATTCCGGGAGGCCTTATTGGTTTTAAAGTGATTTCTTTGCTTACCGGTGGACCGATGGATGACAGGGGCAGTCGAATTATGAATTCTGAACCCTTTCCGTGTTCACTGTTTATGGAAATGGAACCATTATGAAGAGCCACTATCTGTTGTACCATGGAAAGACCAATCCCAAGCCCTTCTTTGCGAAGGGTCTGAGCCTCCGGTAGTCTTACAAAACGTTTGAAAATCTCGTTAACAGAACCAGGAGGTATTCCAATTCCAGTATCCAGAACACGGATAATGGCGGTCTCATGATCTGCCGTAATATCCAGTATAAAAGTAATTGAGCCCTCACTGGTATACTGGAAAGCATTAGCGATAACATTCTCAAGGGCACTTTTAATAAGATTCCTATCCTGTTCAGCGTAAAGTGAAGTTCCTGTTCTGTCAAAATACTCAAAACACAGGTTTTCTCTTATACCTTTAGGGTAATAATTTGTCGAAATCTCCTGCATAAGAGTGTTGAGATTAATTCTTTGTTTCTCCGGTACAAGAAGCCGGTGATCGATCCGAATAATGGTACTGATCCTGTTCACCAACCCTTCTATTCTTTTAAGGTTTCTTCTGATTATCAGGAAACCGGGATTTGTCCGGCTCAAAGTTTCACCGTGTTTTCCGGTCAGGAATTCTTCGTTTACCCCTATTAGCAGTGTTAAAGGAGTACGCAGTTCATGGGCGATGTTAACAAAAAATCCTGTTTTATGTTGAAATTCTTCCTCTATTCTCTCTTTCTCCGTCTTCAGACGTAAGTTGTCCTGCTGCAGGCTATTCATCCTGTCTGCAATACCTACCGACAGGAGTATAACCTGGAAAGCAGCACCGATATTAAGTGATCCCGTGGTAAGGAAACCGGGAGGAAGAAAGCCAAGAGTTCTAAGTTGAGTCAGGAATGCCAGAACGATAAGAACTCCCCAGGACGCCAGATAATAATAGGCTGCACGTTGTTTCTTTAAAGCCGCACGCAAAGAAGCAAGAAAAAGAAAAGCAAAAGAAATTACTTCAAATGTACCTGCAACTACCAACAGTAATTCAAAAGTCTTTGAGACTGCAAAGAAAAGAGAGAGAACCAGGGAGACAATGATAAAACCATTAAGCATTTTGTCAGATCGGGGATATCTCTGGTCAATTTCCAGATAAGTCCGGGTAAAAATCAGTAAGGATACCATTACGGATATTGAAAGGAAGTAGTTACTCCTTATTGCCAGATAGGGAAAACGGAAGGTAATAATCCTGAAAAGTATTCCATCCGCCGACAGAAGATACAAAAGTAAAAAAACCATATAGATAAGATATTTTATCATTTGCCAACTGGGTGTACCGATTAGTAGTATACAGTTAAACAGAATCATGGACAGGATAATACCATACACTATTATAAGAAGTGTCATGGAGTTTTGCATCTCTCTTACAAACATATCCAATGAAAATAGAACAAGGTCTATAAAGATATTGTCTGTTGATTTCATTCTCAAATAAACTGTCTTTCCCTGATTTGGACGGAGATTAATGGGGATAACAGGATACCGGAAAGGTGGTGTAGGACTGTCGGCCAGTTGTGTTCTTCCCAGGTAAAAAACCTCTGGAGGTTGATGGAAGTCGTTATCAAACAGATATCCCTCCAGTTCATTCACATAGGGGCAGCGTATTTGTAGAAAAAAATCTTCTTCCATTGAAAAACTTGAAGATAGTTTGATCTTTACCCAGAAAGTTTGCCTGGATATACCCAGATTAGGCTTTATTATTTTATCAAAATGTATCTCTCCTTTAATATCGCGACGACGAATATCTTCTATCGTAAGAGTAGATTCTTCCTCTATGAACAATCCTACCCTGAATGTAAGATCCTCTTCACCATTAAAGTCTGGTGTAATAAGATAGCTATATGAGCTCTCCCCAAATAAAAGGGAAGATGAAAACAAGAGAATAATTGGAAGATATTTGAAAAGATGTCTATATTGCATAATGGTGAGAACAATTATATACACTTTAAGAAAGGGAAACAGTAAATGGTGACAATTATTCGCACATGTGCGCGTATAATTATGAATTAGTTGAAGACATAACACTTATTCGCTTTTTGTGTGCAAATAACGGTGCCCAAAAAAAACTTAATGGAATTTAGTTTTACAATATTGCTGCAATTAAGTATAATTACACTTATTCTGATTAAAAATAGTTTTATGAAATAAAGGACAAGTACATAAATGTTATGAAAATAATTGTTTCCGTTTTATCTGCATTAGCCTGGGTAGCTATTGAAATAATGGTTATTCTTAACCCTTCAGGAACCCTCCCATTAAACGAAAGAGGCCTTTGGTTTTTGGTTTTTTTTATAAGTACTCCTCTTGCTGCATTTTTATTCCCATTTGCAGCCTTTAAAGTAAATAGAAAAAATCTGTTTTTCATAATTTTCCCAGGCGGATTTATAATCCTTCTTTTGATCTCTTTTTATGGCGGTTATATATTTCATAGAGATTTTTATGTATATGCAACGCAGATTATTTTTCTCTACCTAATTATTTTTCTTCTCCGCCTGGACAGTCTGGGTCTGGTTAAAAAGAAAAAAGATGTTTATCCTGCTCTTTTTATTGGAACCTTTGTTATCTTCGTCCTATGGACAATTTGGCTGATGATGATGTTCTATACAATTGTACTAAGAACTGAACCAAGATGGATAGAATCTACTATCTATAATCTGATTAATGGTCTTATTGACATTATTCTCCTTTACTCAGCAGTTTTCCTTTGGGAAAATGCAAAACGGCGAATCAATTTCAGAAAGGGGAATCTCTACCTTGATGATCGAAATATTTCTAAAATACTAAGCCCTCAGGAAAATCATATGTGTTGCTTATTTCTAATGGCGCCTGATCATGTTCTTAACTGTAAACAGTTGACAGAGCACCTAAAAAAGAAATGGCCGGAAGAGGAAAATGTTTCCACTGATTGTGACCGTTGTATAAAAGAAAAATGGACTGTTTCTTCATGTACTGCATACCGTAATTTGAAAAACAGAATAATTGCAACAAAAAAATATCTTGAGCTGCTGCAGTTGGGAACCATTGTCCCGGTTTCGGAAAACCCCCAGAAAATAAAAAAATCAGGCTGGTGTCTGCGTATGTTTGACGATGTACGATGTACGATGGGATGATGGAAGTGGGAATAGATATAACCTATAAAAACATTCCTGTCTTTTTACCAATACACGGAAACAAAAAGGTAATCCATAGTCCAGACAGAGCATAACGAAGAAAATGAAATGCATCTACAGGGGGAAACAGTACTTTTAATCCGGAAAGAATCACTAAGGCAAGGGCAAATCCAATTACAAACCTGAAAACTTTCTTTATTTTGTTACCAGTGGTGGAAAATTTAACATACTTCTCTTCCAGAATAAATCCCACAGAAGCACCAGTAAAAACCCCTGTAGTTTTCATTAAATCTGTAATAATAAGATCCCCTGCAAAATAGAATCTACTAACAATTAAAAAACAGGTCAGTATTAACAGGGCTCCAATTGAGGAAAAAACAACAAGGAGATCTCTTGATACAGTATTGTCATATATAGTGCTGAAAACATGGTACATAATTAGTGCAATACCCGCACCAGCCAATAAACCACCAATGACATCAATAGGCCAGTGGACTCCCAGATACAGTCTTGAAAATGCTACCAGAACAGATATTACGACTGCAGTCACATATGCCCACTTCTTTTTTAACAGAAGAGAAAGAACAACATAGAATGTTGTTGCGCCCTGGGTATGCCCACTGGGAAAAGAGTAACCTGTTGCAGTATGGATTCTCTTTCCTAATATTTCAGGCATCACTTCAAAAGGCCTGGAATTATGAATGGATATTTTAAGAACAACGTTAAGAAATAGTGAAAAAAGCAGAGTAAAGCTCAGTAGAAATCCTTTCTTCTTATCTACATTCCAAAACATCCAGGCAATACCTGCTATAAGGATATTCTTTTCTCCGAGCATTGTTATAAACTCGAAGAAAAGATCCAGAAAAGGATTGGCAATATTTTGAAAAAATAAAAGTATACTTTCCTGCACAGTAACTACAACTCCGTACTCTTAGGAAGATACTTTTTTGTTTCTACAACAATAACCGCTGTATCCTTTTGTAAATAAGTTTGTCCAGATATAACAAGAAGATCGCCTTCTTTTAGAGGTCCACTTATCTGAACAAGTACACCTCTGGACTTACCGGTTTCTACAGGAACTTTTTCTGAAATTCCATCCGTTATACGAAAAATAAACTGATCATCTCCTTCTGTTACAACACTTTCTTTTGGTACTATAAAATTGGAACTATATTGGATGAGCTGGATTTGAGCTTCAATAAGCATTCCAGGAAGAAGTTTTTGATTTTGGTTATCGAACTCTGCAATGACTTCATAAGTTCGATTACTGTCAGCTTTTAGACCAACTAAACTTACCAGACCTTC